>RGUK01000333.1 GCA_010027825.1 bacterium | reverse complement strand
GGATATACCCCGTTTTATTCCCCCCCTGTTGTGGCGGAGGGGATTGGTCATATATGGGGTTGCCAAGGTCGCAGATAAGGTTGGCGATGTCCTGCCCCATAGATGCCGCCATTGTATCCTTCGTAACCCGTATACTCTGGGCCAACAGGTAAGCAACGGGCTGGCCATACTCCCCCGTCTTTTGATAGATAAGATGGGCACCTTCTGCATAAGCAATCGCCGCTGCATTGTTTGCCAGTCGCGCCAGTAGTAGCGCCGCCTCGGTAAAATCGCCTTCACTTACCAACATCTTTGCGTAGCTGTTGATGGTTTTCGCTGTGGTTATGTCTAGCATTTATTTGGCTTTCATTTCCCGTATTTATCTTCATAGTCATAAAAAGACGATTTGAGGATGTCCAAGGCTTCCGCATGTTCAAGTCCAAATCCTCGCTCAAGTAATGTTTTGGCTGAGTTTACGGATGGTGGGTTTATACATTCCCCGCCAACCTCATATGTTGAGGCAACATATTTACCCCCGCGATGCACCAAACAAAACACCACGGACCATCTATTGCGACAATAGATAAAGTGGTTCTCAACATCCTCATTCAGCAGCGTGTTTACTTTTTTCATTTTGTTATGCCTTCACCAATAATCCCAAAACAACAAAACACAGAATAGCAGCCCAAATCCCCCAAAGCATAAATGAACATAGTGAAGCTATTAAAATTAAAGTAAGGGTTGTGATTGCGTCTAAGTTTGTCATATTTCTAATTCCTTTTGTTACCCCTCCCACATCGCGTGGGGGGATTTGTTTATATGGTTGCTCTTTTATCGTCGCCCCCAACCACCACGGCCAGCCATTCGGGCACGGCGGGGCACCGCTCCCATGATAGGCGTTCCACATCGCCTAAACGGCTCCACGGCCTGCGCGGCGTGCCGTCATGGTAGGTTGGTTGGCGGCGGCAATCTTCCTCATAGGCAAGCTGGCCGATGCTCTTAAAGGTTTCAGGATTCTTATGGTATGATATGCTCACGTTCCTACCTTTTCTTTATATTCATCTAAGAATGCTTGAGCCGCCCTAGCTAAATGTTTGGGAAAACGCCTATACTCTGCCCCAGTAAAGCATGGGATACGCTTCCAAAATCTACATGCAGAACGCCCATCAATGTTTGTCACCATGCGATATGCGTCCCAACATAGCAAATTGCCAACCCGTCGAATGCACACGGCGTAAATGTTCTTGCCCTTGGCATATTGGCGGCAAGCAACCTTGTTCCATGGGTTAGGCTCAAAATCCACAGGCTGGGGAGGGTTGTTAAATGCATCCCTTAGTGTTTTTATATCCATTTTGTTGTCACTTTCATTGTTACCCCCACGCCCTATGCATGGGGGGATTTGTCTATATAGCCCACCTTCACACCCGCATGGGCATAAGCACATAATAGCCCTTGTGATTGTATGGTGATTGAGTGGTAAACAGCACGGGACTGGTTTCGTTGGTGGGGTTACCAAACATCTTCACACTGCCAACCTTGGGATGGCCAAAACATAAAGCAAAGGTGCTTAAATCCTCCAAATAAAATGCTCTAAATCCTAAGCCGTTGACGCATGTAGGCGTGTTCTGATAGGCAAGCGTAGGGGTAAACACGCGCTTCCAATCAGGATACGAAGCTTCCACCGCCTTACCAGTCACCACCTGCCCATCAAAAAACACCGCGCGAAGGTTGAGGCCGTCACGATGCAACCATACAAACTGCGAAGCGGTAAGGGCCTTATATGTCTTGTCTACCTTTACCCGCAGAATGGCCTTCACCATATCGGCGGGTATGATAGTATTTTCCCAAGATTCGGGGGTGTGTTTTTCAAATATCACACCTTCCGGCCTGTTATCCTCCAGCCCCTTGGCGTCAATCGGCATCCCCATGCCAACCACCATACCGTGCCCATCGGTTGAGACAAGCAAGGCCATGCCTTCTCGCTGCTCTTCATATAACTCTCCCGCATTTTCTTTGGTGTGGGCACATACCATCACGCTGCACAAATAAGGGCGGGTATTGTCACGGTGCATTGCAACACTAGCGCCCTTTAGTGCGCGTAGTTCAATCATTAGGCTCATTTTGTATTCCTTTTTTGTTTATTAGGTTTGGTTTTGTGTGTGTTTTAGGCTTATTTGTCCTTTAATCTGTTTATTTTTTCCTTTAAGTCGTTGATAGATAAACGAATATCTTCACCCTTTTCATCTATATCGTCTATCCAAGCATTCAAAAGATTCTCCGCCCTATCCAAGGCGTCCATCAAGATAATCAGGCGCCAGTTGTGGAGGCCAAAACTAAAGTATTTTTCCATTTTATCCTCCTCTTGCTTTTTTGATAACTAAATTTAAATATTTTTCAAGCCTTCCAATAACTTTATTGTTTTCTTCTGGCACCCATTCTCTAAAGTCCTTTATAAAGTAGTTGTTGCACATCTCTATTGCTTGAAGCATCTCAGGGGCGGCGGCGATTAGGTGAGCGTTGGCGATATTTTGAGGTGTAAATGCTCCAATCTCACAAACCCCCATACCATCTG
>RGUK01000332.1 GCA_010027825.1 bacterium | reverse complement strand
CCGCATAACCTCTAGCTCAAGCCCCGATCAGCCCATCTGGGCCCCCCTTGGGGCGGGGTGAAGGCGGTTTGAAATCCCTCGTATGAACGGTCCCCCTGTCAACGCGAATTGAACTCCATGGACGCTGCAAAAGTTGGGTAAGACATGGGACTGACATCCTCGTATTCGCGTGCTGGTTAACGCATTAAGATTTGTCCGTTGTATCGGTTTTCCACTCTCTATCGCCAGTTGCTGAGGTCACTAAGGAAATTCCCGTGGGCTTCCGATGGCTCTGTCTTCTTCTTTTGCAGATTCCTTTCAATTCACCGTGGACACTGGTGAAGTTTTTTCGGGCGGGCGGGCGGCCTAGCTTGCTTGATTTACGGCTCGGAGTGACTCCCACACAAAGCCGGCCATTTCTCGCGCACAGGCCACTTTGATCTTGTTGACGTGCTTGCCTGCCATGCGGAGTCGATTGCCCTTGCGATAGAGCCGCGCTTGGCATCGCTGGGCGATCGCCACGAAGTTGGGCGGGAGCTTTCTTCTTCGATCATTGACGTCTTTGCCGGCAAACGAGCTTTGATAGGATCTCTGATTGGCCTCGACAAAAGCGGTACGCAGGTATCGGTTGCCGTGCCGGGTGATGCCAAAACGCCGTTGATTGCCGCCGGATGAATATTCACGGATATCAAGTCCCATCCAAGAGACGAGCTGACTGGGGTGTTTGAATCGCTCGACGGGTCCGATCTCGGTGATCATGACCATGGCAAAAGTATTCCTGATTCCTCGGTAAGCGGTCAGCGCCTGAACCTTCTTTTCGTAAGTGGGAGATGTGGCCAGTTGCTCAACCGCCTCATCATACTTTTCCAATGTCTGCTCGTGCCACCTGAGCTGTTGAAGCAGGAGAGAAAGATTCAGTTTGAAGCTGCCAGAGCTTTCATTGATGACACGGTCGATCCACGAAAGGTGAGTCTTGGTCCAATGCGATTTTGCGCCCGTCTCGGACTTGAAGTTCCGCCCGTTGCGACGCAAGAGGGATTGAATGTGAGTTCTGACCTCGGAAAGTTCCCGCAGCACGAACTCGCGCGAGCGAAGAAGGTCGCGATCTCTTTCGAGCGACTCGTCCGGAATGGTAACGGTGCTCAGAATTCCATTTGCGTGGAATTGAGCAAGCTTCGCAGCATCGATTCGGTCGGTCTTGACCTGATTGCCGTGAACGCGAGGGATGCTCCCCGGTGCGATGACGTCACATGCAAATTCGTGCTTGGCGAGATCCCTGGCAAGAGAGAATCCAATGTAGGTAGCTTCGTAACAGCAGCGAAGCTCGTAGTTCGGGAATTTTTTAGCGATTTCCCGCAGTTTCTTGGACAACCCATCGATATGAGGACGGGTCTTGAACTCGATGATTTCTCCTGATTCCTTAAGGAAGGCGCAGCCATGGAATGAATTGTCGTCGACATCCAAACCTACAAAGATTACCTGCTTCATGAACGGTCTCCTCCAGTTTTTGTTTGAGTGAATGTAAAACCTCACTCTTGAGGTGTCCGCAACTCACAACGGGATAGTCCTCGGTATCGTGAGGGGACCGTTCATATCTTCTATCCCTACACAAATGGGCGTTCTCCGGATTCCCGGAAAACGCCCATTTGGAGGGGATTCATTCGGGGGGAATGAACCGGAACAGCTTACAGGTTCTTGCCGTAATAGATCAGAAAGCTCGCGTTGGGTTGGGTTTCCCCGTTTGCGTGGACGATCTGGTCGTAGCTGGCCATGAGTCCAATCTGGTCGCCTTTCGTGAAGACGTGATTGAACCCCGCCATCAAGCTCAATTTGCGCTCGCTTTCATCCGAGCCGACGGTGAAGAGCGCCTTGGCTTCGAGGCTGACTTTGTCGGTGACAAAGCGGATTTTGGGTTGAATCCCGATCGTACCGGCGTCGAGTTCGGAGTTGAGGCGCAGGCCGGCGGTGACTGAGACGTACAATTGGGTGTCGTCCATGCCGGCAAGCAGACTGACTGGGAGGATCACGGTCGTTCCGACGAGAGAACTCGCGAGTACTTGGTTTTGCCGGATTTCAATCGACGCGTCCTCGATGCCCAGATTGACGGGCAGAATCTGATAGACCATCAAACTTTTGGGCTAATTGAGTTAATGGGGTCGCCGTCAGCGCAAGTATCCGAAGATATCCAAGGGTTGCACCACATCCTATTCCGATGATGCACATTGCGATTACCGTTAATGATCCGACCTGTCGCATTCTCATAATCTGACCAACACATAGTGCGCCCATCACGATGAGTACTAATCCACCATGCAGTAGAACCGGATGACGAGTTGTGCCAAGCACAATCATTAAAGAACATGCCACCCACATACTTATGGCGCACGGAATCAGTCTGGCATCGATAAATTTCGTCAAAAGGAATCACCGCACTATCAACTCACGGCGATGTACTGACTCAATCGCTCAAAAACTTTTGGGCCAATCCCTGGCACATCCTGTAATTCACTGACACTCTGAAACCGACCGTGTGCCTCTCGCCATTGCACAAGGCGTGCGGCGAGCACAGGGCCAACACCAGGAAGTGCTTCAAATTCGGA
>RGUK01000331.1 GCA_010027825.1 bacterium | reverse complement strand
ACAGGGGCTATAAGGCAATCGGCAGTCTCCTCCTCGATAACGGCGCTGAGATGGATGAGACAACCATCTCCCATAAATCAACACCTCTGCACTTTGCTACCATCAAGGGGCATGAGGCAATCGCTCAACTCCTCATCGATAAGGGTGCTGACATCAATGCTCAAGATGAAAGTGGGCGAACACCCCTGCACTACGCTGCACAAATTCCATCCTAAAGGACCTTTAATGAAGCCCTTTCTAATCCTTTTTGCGCTTGCCCTCTGCACTCCCTTTGTCCATGGGGCAGAGTCCGCGCGTCGCCCCTTCAACGCTGAAGCAACGCGAAAGCTCCTCAAAGCAGCTCAGAGGGGGGATCTAGCAAGAGCTACTAGGGCTATTAATGGGGGCGCTGACGTTAATGCTGAAGATGTATATGGGTGGGCCCCCCTGCACTGGGCTGCCCGTAATGGTCATGAGGATATCGTCAAACTCCTCATCGACAAGGGCGCTACGATTGACATTAGAACCCCCATCTCTGACTCAACCCCTCTGCACTGGGCTATCTACTTTCGTCATGAAGCAATCGTCAGTCTCCTCATCGATACAGGCGCCGACATCAATGCTCAAGATAAAGGGGGGCGGACCCCCCTGCACGATGCTGCCTACAAGGGCCATGAGGCAATCGCTGCTCTCCTCATCGATAAGGGCGCCACTGTTGATGCTAAAGATGAAAGTGAGCGGACCCCCCTGCACGATGCTGCCATGAAGGGGCATGAGGCAATTGTCCAACTCCTCATCGACAGCAATGCCAACATCAATGCTAAAGATAAGAGAGGGCTAACCCCTCTGCACTGGGCCGCCGACCAATTTCATCCTTGCGCTACCCACCGATTTCATTCTGGCGAGAGCTAAAAATAATGCTTGCGTATTCACACGCAGGAGCAGTAAAATACGGTGACCAATTCAATGCCTCAACGGCGCCACTTAATCTGTGTAAGGAATGCGTTGCCATGCTTAGTCGTTTAATCTTTTTAATGTCGCTTATTGGAACCTGTTCCCTCAATCTCCAGGCCGCCTCTACGCCCGGTGGAGAGGAAACGCCTAGTGCAACATTCACCGTTGACGACGTGCAGCGCCTCTTACGCAAAGACCGTCGTGCTATCCAGAAAGCACTGCGTGAGCGCCCTGACCTTGTAAGAAAAGTTGAAGACGATGGATGGACATTGCTCCACTACGCCGCGTGGCACGGCCTTACCGACGCCATCCTAGCACTACTCGACCAAGATGCAAACCTTGAGGCTCAAACCAACCAAGGACATACCCCGTTCCTCTTAGCTCTCTTTTCTAAAAATGACTCTGTGGCTGACCTATTATTGCAGCGCGGGGCAGCTGTTAATGTTGAGGCTGGCTATAACCCTCATGCAAACAACTCTTGGCAACCCTTGCACTACGCAGCTGAAGCTGGCATGAGAAAAACGATTGCAGCTCTGCGTGCTCGCGGAGCGCGGATTGATGCGAAGACCACTGATGGATACACGCCAGCTATGCTTGCTGAGTTGCACGGATACGCAGTACAAGACCTTTTAGGATAGTGTTGCTCACACCCGTAGACACGGCGCGGACTCGTACTAACCCTTTACACGGTCGCAGGCACCTGACACGTGGTAGCTTGAGCAGCCCACTTGCTGGTCACGTCGTGTGCAAAGGAAGCTACTGAAGCAGCCACGTCCAAGCCTTCTCCACCTTCTTCATCACCGCTTGCGATCAGTTGGCGCAGCAAGCCACTTGATTTTGGAATTCTGACTAGCTTCACGTCGTGGTCAAGCGCTGCCAAGCTTTTCACTTCCTCAATGCCATCACTGATGGAACCGAGCTTATCAATTAACTTGAGCTGTAACGCTTGACGACCAGTGAACGATTGTCCATCTGCCCAGGTAGCACTGTCGGCAGGGTTCAACTTGCGGGCCTCAGCAATCGTCCGCACAAAGCAGTTGTACTGGTCATCTGCTAGGCGCTGCAAGTACGCTTGTTCTTCGGGCGACAAATCTTTGTTCATGCTACCCACCGTCTTGTACTTGCCCGACTGCACGTAGCTAAAATGAACATGCCAGCTCTCAAGCAACTGACGGATATTGGGCAACTCCATAAAGACACCAATACTGCCAACAATCGAAAGCGGGCTGGCAATAATTGTATGTGCTGCCGCTGCCAGGTGATAAGCACCAGAAGCTCCCACGTTTTCTATCACGGCTACAATTGGCTTCTTCTTGCCAAAGCGCTTGAGCTCGTTGTACACCGCTTCGCAGCAGCCAGAGTAGCCGCCAGGCGAGTTGATGCGCAAAATAAGGCCCTTTACCTCTTCATCTTTTAAAAAGGCATCAATGCGCTTGGTGTAGAAGGACGCATCGTGGATAAGGCCATTGACGTTGATAAGGCCCACATGAACCTTAGGGACCATGGCCTCTTCAAGCAAATGCTTCGTGCTCACAAAGATCGCTGGCACAAACTGGATAATGAGAAAAACGAAGAACAGTGTTTTTAGAAGCTTAGTGATGAAATCTAACATAGTTATGCGGGGATCCCGCTCCTACTGTTTAAACC
>RGUK01000034.1 GCA_010027825.1 bacterium | reverse complement strand
AGATGAAAACTTGGCGTAAGTGGTTGGTGCTGGCCCTGGCGTTTGTGTCCGGTTGCGTCTTTGCGGCGGTCGTTAATGGAGCCGACACTGACGCCGAAAAGATCCGAGCGGTCTTGGAGGATAATTTCCAGGCCTGCAACAAAGAGGATCTGGAATTGCTCATGGACACCCAGGCTCGCGGACTGTGCAAGGCCGACCTTGACCAATTTCGTCAAGAGGCCAAGGATATGTTTGCCGATACTGATGTGTACCTGCGCCTTGAAGAGTTTGAACTCGTCAAAAAGCAGTTGCCGTTCGCAGCGGCCCGTGTGGTGCAGGTGACCCTTCCAGCAGATGAAAACGTGCGGAATAATCCGAACGAACGCCAGCGGTTTTACAGGAACCACACCATGCTTCTGCCCGAGTACGAACGTGTGGAATACATCCAGACGTTCAAAAAGGAAGGCGGCAAATGGCGTTTGTGGCAGATCGTCACCAAGCCCAGCCCCGTCGAAAAAGGCGGGGATAGGCAAACAGCCCCGGTTGTGGCAGACTGCCCGAACGGTCAGTGCCGCAAGCAGCGGCCGTCCAGCACGACGAGTGTGTTCAAGTAATGTAGCCGACTAGGCGGCTTTAAATAGCACTTAAGCCTAGTGCGTGGGCGGGACTTAAACCGCCCGGTGTGTATGCGGTTGGAACCAGGTCTCCACGTGGCCAACCGTATGCGAGAACGACACGCCTCGACCTTATTGGCCAACAGTCGCTGCAATGGCTGCAAAACGATAAGGTAGGGCGGGCCTCTGATTTGCAGACAGAGTATGAAAAGTTGCAAAGCCGCTGCCGGGGAACTCGGTGGTGGAAGTGCGGCAACCGTGTCGTTTTTTCGGGCCTTTAGCTCAATCGGTAGAGCATCGGACTTTTAATCCGTTGGTTCTGGGTTCGAGTCCCAGAGGGCCCACTGTTTGGTTGGTTTTTCTCACACAAGGAGGGCGAGATGAACTGGCTTTTGACGCTGCTGCTGGCGATTATCGTGCCCGTCGTTCAACCGATGGTCCACAACGGCGTGCAACGAATGCAAGCCAAGATGGCGCCGCAGCAGCAACCGCAGCCGTATATCACTTTCCACGAGGGCCGGTGGTGGAAACTTGAAAACGGTCAGTGGTACGTTTGGCAGCAACCGGTACAGGAGCAGATCGCGTGGAATCAACCCTTCAATTCGAACGTCCGGTAGAAGAGTGGTTTACTGGCCAGTACAGCCTGATACCCGAGCGGATGCAGGACGCAATCAAGCGGTACGTGATTGACCGAGTTAAACCGGGGAGTTTTCTCACGGCGGTCATCACCAACAACCTGCGCCGTGCGTTTGATTACGCCGACGATGAAAACGTAAAGCTTATCGGGCTGTACGTGCAGTGGTTTACGGATTTTCCGCCGGCCCTTTGCTGGGGTGACGAACAGTCCATGAATAAATGGCTGCGCGAGCGGGATTGACGCAAACAAAGCCTAACGTGTTGTCAGGACTGAATTTACGACAGGCGGGAATAACCCTCTCGACGTAAGTTCTTTCCTGGCAACAAGTTACGGCGGGAGCGTAGACCAACGGCAGAGTCAAAGGACTTAAAATCCTTCAAGTGTGGGTTCGAGTCCCACCGCTCCTATTCCTCGGGAGGGAATTTCATGTCTTTGATAACAAAGTACGCGTTTCGGGATTGTCTTCTGGAAGCAGCAGGGCCGCGGACTGTTGTTTCTGGTCCGTGTTACAGCTGCAAAACACAGCAGACGTTACGCGTTGACACCAAAGATCTAGACGATTTTCGTGCAGGTAAATTCGCCCAAGATTGCTTTCATTATCTCACGGCGGGGCAGCGCGAGTTTCTCATCTCGGGGATTTGTGATTCGTGCTGGGACAACATGTTTCCGGAGGAGGAAGAGTGAAAACAGCAGAAGAGCGCGGCTGGATTCGATCACGTGCTCAGTTGCCGGAGAAAGGCCAAATGGTCTATTACTTCGGCCACAACATCGGTCTCCACATCGGCAGGTTCGATCCGACCGTGGAAACCAGGTGCTGCTATGAGGGTCCTGACGGCAAACTGGTAGAAGAAGACATGCCGCAACACGTCATCGACGCGATCAACCACAACAAGTTTATTAATAACGACTGGGGCGTGTGTGACGCTGATGACGCGCCGTGGTGGATGCCCTACGACGAAGAACGTGCAAAGAGTTGGGTGCCGTTGCCGCCCGACTATGTGATTCCAGACTGACAACGTAGCCGCATAGCTCAACGGTTAGAGCGCCTGCTTTACACGCAGGATGTTGGGGGTTCGAATCCCTCTGCGGCTATTGGTTGATAAGGCCCGCGTGTGCGGGCCTTTTTCTTTTTGCAAGGAGCCATCATGGCTATCAATTGCGAGTGCGTGAACACGGCGACCGACATTGCGAACGAAGCCAGCAAGATTGTTGGCCGGCGAGTGAGCGTGCACACGGTGTACGTGGTCAGAGCAAAACTGGCCCAACGGCACTGTGACACGGCGTTCGCAAAAAAGGAGCGAGACTGGGAAGGCGGTTGCATCCGCAATCCCTATTTGCCGACAAAGATGTTCGGCCTTACGTACGGGTTTTCTAAAGCCCGCACGCGGAAGCTGCTGAAGGCTGTGGTGGCTCATGGCAACAGCCCGAAGTCCAAGGGGGCGATTAAGCGGTGGCGTGGCAAGACTGCTGCGTTCGCTTACGTTTGAGTTCGATTTCACATCAAGGAGGATGTTCCAATGCGAACGATTCTTGTGGCTTTGTTTTTGGTTTGTGGCAGTCAGGCGTTTGGGCAGAACTGCTTAAATGGGCAGTGTCGGTTAGCACAAACGCGGGCCTACACAACGTACGTGCCGAACAATAGTACCGCCCAGGGTGCCGCTGAAATTCAAGCTAACCGGTGCTCGATGGGTCATGTGGGCGGTAACCACGGTTACGAAGGCGTCGGCATGGGATCAACACCCGAAGAGGCACTCAATCGTTGCTGCTACAGCCGCAGCGGCATGCGAGTTGTCGATCAGGGCGTTGCCCGTGGTCGAAATGGTAAGTGGTACGCGTGCAAGCGCTACCGCTAGTCGGTTTGCCGTAAGGCGTTAAGATACCGGTTTCGGGGCGGGCACTGCGGTTTGCCCAAGGCTGTGGTGCCCGCCCCTTTTCGGCCCGCGGAAACCGGTTGGCAACGGACTCTTATAAGGTCCCTACGTGTGGTTCGACTCCACAGCGGGCTACTTCCAAGGAGGATTCCATGTCCAACGAGACCGAAAATTCGACCAAGAAGGTGATCGCCATCGGCGGTGATTTCAATGGCGGTAAGGTTACGGCGATCTTTGCGACCGGCGTCACGGTGATCAAGGGCACGTACACCCGCTTTTATCCACAGAAGGAAGTGGAAGCGGCACTTCAAAGAAAGGCGGTTGTCTCGTGAAGTTGCTCCTTTGCCCCGACTGCGGCGATGTATTTAATCTCAAAGAAGTTGAAAAGTCGTGTTTGTGCGGCACTACCCGCGGGCAATACACCGACGATCTCAATGCTGTCTATACAGGCGGCATTCCGATCGGTTTTGCCAACTCGACGTTTCTTCGTGCTGTCACGCAGCAGCCGCAGTCGGGGCGGGGAAAAGAGTTTACGGCGTTTGTGATTCCGAAAGAGTGTCCCACGTTTAAGGAGCAGTGACTATGTACCTGGTCAATTTGCTAGTTGAAAAAACTGGGGTGTGTGCCTCGGTTGCCAGGCGACTGATCGTGCAGGGCGAAGTGAAAATAGACAACAAAGTCGAAGAAAATCCGGCGGTCAAAGTGCCGCCGTTTTCTGAAGTTGAATATGACGGCAAGGTCTATATCGTTAACAACTAATTAAAGGAGTTCGCATGGCTTCCCGCACGGTGCTTCGGACGATCTGCCGCAAGGCTGGTGCTCGCAAGGACGGTTACAAGCGTCACGGCATCTTCGTGGTGGTCGCCGATCAGGACAAGGGTCGGCCGATTGAACGGTGTTTCCCAATTCACGAGATCTGGGAAATCATGGGTTGGAAGAAGTGGACCGCCGAACGCCTGGCTGCGTGCTGGGCCACGGCACCCAAGGAAGTGAACCTTTGGTATACCCGCCGCGGTCGGCGGTGGATCGTCGACCTGTACCCGACAGAGGCACAGGCGTGGTGTGAGCGGATTCGGGCGTATCTTCGCAACCCTGCTGGCTATACAAAGACCAGCCCGCAGATGCAGAAGATGCTGCCCGGGTTCTCGCAGTTCATGTGCGGCGCTGGCATCAACTAACTTTTAAAAAGGTGTAGCATGGAAGAAAACAAGGTCATCCTGCTGATTGACGAAGAGTACGGCTACCGGGACTGGATGTCGGTTCTCACAGAAAGCGAGTTCAACGAATTCGTTCGCCTGTGGAAAACCATGAAAGGTCTGAGTTGTCTTGTGCCGGTTCCGCGCGTCGTGCCGGGTGCAATGCCGTCCAGCTCAGAAGAGTTCACTGCCGCCATTGAGCAGGCCGAGGCAAGCGGCGACCGGGTTGTGCGGGTTCACGTGCACCAATGCGATGATTCGTTCATCGCTGGCGTGCACCACAGAATTCCCGAAGCCGAGCAGTTCGAGATTGACGGCGTTGTGTACGCCGACGACGCTATTGAAGTGTGGCGCGAAGAGCAAAAGAAACTGGACCGGAAGCACGCGGAAATGGAGAGCGAAAAGCTCCCCATGCCCGACCGTGCCGTCCGGGATCTTGTCTTGCTCAAGAATCACATTATGGACACGGAGAGACAGTTGTTTCAGGTGCGTCAGCGGGTGGACAGGATGCTCGACGACCTGACGCACTGGATCGGCACGACCGCCGATAAGTAATGTGCCGCAGTTGTTATGTCGTAAAAATATGGCACAATGGCTGCGAATGGCGCTATCGTCTAGTGGTTAGGACGCGACCCTTTCAAGGTCGAGACCGGAGTTCGATTCTCCGTAGCGCTAATTGTTTCGTGATGTGCGATAACATCTCGGCATAGTTGCACAAATTCTTCAACTGACATATCGTTTTTTGCTTGATTTGCTTCTCGGCACGCAAGGCCACAATTTTTTAAAGAATTGTCGCCGCCTTTGCTTGCAGGAACAATGTGATCGAGATGGTACGTGCGTGTCTTTGTTAGATCTATTGCACGCCCAGTCAAATAACATGTTGGTGCAGAGCCGATTTTTTCTAACAACTGCTCCACGGTGAATTTCATTGATGCGTACCTCCCTGTACGTGAATCAAAGCTAAAACGCAAAATTCTTTCGCGTAGTCTGGCTTTTATTGCCTTATCAATAACACGCACGAAGTCTTTAACGTGTTGTTTTCGTGTTTGAAATTTTTGTAACTTTCGTGCAATTGTCGAAGTTTTGTTGCGCCGCTTCTGCTGCCTGTTGTTAAATTTTTGTTTTTGATTTGTTCCGCAGTAATAGCAAACAGTGCTGCGAGCACAATGAAGTTTTCTCACAATTTGTTTATACGACAAACCGCGTTCACGCAGTTCGAGTATTTTTTGTGCGAGTTTTGTCATAATTGATTCGAACCTGTTGTGTATAGTATAGTTAATTATTGTTTGCGTAACAATTAAATTGGGCGTGTAGCTCAGTTGGTTAGAGCGCCGGCCTGTCACGCCGGAGGCCGTGGGTTCAAGTCCCATCACGCTCGTTACAATGTTGGTGCGGTATTCCAATTGGCAGAGAAGGCAGACTCAAAATCTGCATGTTGCGGGTTCGACTCCCGCCCGCACTACTGGGGCCGTACTGGTATCGATCGGATAAGGAAGATTTAGATTGCATGCCGTGGTTGGACGAATGGCCACGTTAAAAATCGCCCACATGTTAATTGGCGCCTTCAACAGCGCTCCCGCTCTCGCTGCCTGAGCAGTGACCGGGTGAGGCGGCTTGAGCCTCATCACCGAATCAAGTTGACGCCGATAATCGGCTGCTCTGACCCAGACAGAAAGGGTAAGATGGTGGTAACCACCTGACGCCGATAACTCTGGCTGGCTTGCTGGGTTAGCGAGATAACCCGCTACGCATGTAGACGTTTTTATCGGAATTATCACGACACAGGGGTTCGACTCCCCTCGGCTCCACTTACCGCTGCTGGTAAAGCCGCCTTGTAAACGGCACCTAGTTGTCTGGTCGAAACCAGCCGTCACACGGCAAGGGGACAATCAGCGGTTCATTTTTCCAGTAGCCGTCACCTCCAGTTCGCTGGCGTGGGCGGTTCCAAATCGGAAGCGTGTAGTCACACTACTGTCTGGTGCGGGTAATAGGGCCGGAACGTCAATGGCCCGCTGGAATCTTTATCTCGGCAACGTGTGTACAGCGCTGCGAAATGCTGGGGGAAGTTACGAGCCTTAATGTGCGTGGGAGGTAGCGTTAACCGCCCGATATCACCACATCCCAGCGGCGAGATCTTCAACTCCCGGCAGCCCTGAGCCGGCGCACATCCAACTCTCAAGTTTTGCTTGACGGTTGACGTGGTGCGACAAGCAGGGTCTCTGGGCAGCGCTTACGGGAGTGGGCGCCTGTACCGAGATTGAAACCAATCCCTCGCTCACGCATGTGGTCCCGTGTGTGAAGAGTTAAATTGCAACGGGGCGTTTCCTTTCCAGGAGCGTTATGCCTGCTACCACTAAAGAGCGCCTGCAATACTGGATCGACATCCTCATGGCCGAGCCAAAAGATACGGCGGTAACTCTAATGCCGTCTGAGGTTGAACGGCTTGTTTACGACTTGAAACAGGCAAAACAAGGCGTGGAAAACACGTCTGCCGTGCTGATTGGATTAGCCCGTGTAAATCGTGTTTTGCGGGCACAGGTTCGGTAACGTTCCCATAGGAGAACTTCTTATGCAGGTGGTGATCTACGGTATCGGCGGTGCGTTCAACGATGACATGGTCGGCGTGGCGTACGACCCTGTGACGGCCCTGAGCCTTCTGCGGCTGCTCCGCGAAAACAACTGCACTGGTTGTTCGCTTCACGGACACTTCCGGGACGGCGAACCGCCGCTGTCCGGCGAGATGTCTCTCCGCCGCGCCGAAGAGTTGTTTTATCAGCGGTCGTTTGAACCGCCGGCGAACTTTCACAAAGCACGGGTTTCCGCGTAGTTAAATAACTAACAAAAACGCGGCATATCCATTGTCCTGTACGGTTAGCAGTCACCGTGCGGGGCACTCTTTTCGACTGCGGGCTGGGGAGAGAAAGTCATAGCGTTTGACTTAAACGCCTACCTGCTCGACCCCGCGAACCTGAAGCCAGGCTGGCCAGAGCATTTGCTCGCCCAGGGCTGGCGCCAGGTTCGACCCATTACGTGTGCAGACGGGCTGGAACTCTCCGTGCAGGCGAGTTCTACGCACTACTGCTCGCCGCGGAATGGCGTGGGGCCGTGGGTTACCGTGGAAATCGGTTATCCCACTGAGCGGGTCGAGGAGTTTATGGAGTACGCCGAGAGTCCCGACTTCCCGACCGAAACTGTCTACGGACACGTGCCGGTCGAGGTGGTTGAAGCCGTGGTTAATAAACACGGTGGGATTGTCGAGCCGTGCCTCAACGACTCCCAGTAGGCGTAGCGAACCTACAACGGGCTTGGAGCACACGAGCACGCGACTCAATGTGTGCACACGTATGCAACCAGCGTTAAGTGGTTGCGTTCTTTTTTCTGGAGTTCACATGACTGATTGGCAGCGGGCGTGGCGGTACTGCGGAAAGACCCGGAACGCCGCTAAGGGCAAGAAACGGCTCAAGCGGAACAACCACCGGATCAACCGCATGGTCGCCAAGCGTCTGGAAAACGTCTACGTCCGCCTGAACGGGTGGGACGTGAGTTGAAATGTGCCTGCTAAATAACAACAAAAAAGCGGGCATATTAAGTACACCCGGATATATCCATCCGGGCTTCACCACCCCCCTTAGAAAGGAGCATGCGAATGTTCAAGTTCAAGGTCGTCGGTGAGGTCAAGGTCGCTCCGGTCATTCGCAAGAATGACTGGCGGTGGCGAAACTCCACCCCGGCTGGGGCCATCGTCGTCGCCGTCCGCAAGGACGTCGAGGCGGGGTCCTATGACGTGGTGTCGGATTTCGTCTGCCGCGAGCACGCACCCTACCTGATGGGCAACTCCTACGAGGACAAGGTGTACAACACGTACACCGAAGCCTTGCGGGCTGCCCGTCGGTTGGTGGCGAAGCTCGAGTCGGCGGCCGACCCCCTGGGTGCCTGACCAGCACCCCGCACCTGCCCATGGGTGTGTTACTCAACATGGGCTGAATACAGGACAAGTCCTGTCGTAATACTGCGGGGAAGCACCGCAGGGCCTAACAAGCCGCAACCGTAGCCCGCGCTGACAACGCGGCATACATGGCACCACGAAACAGCCTCCCCGTGGCGGTGCCGGATACCCAACCAATGTTTCACGTGTGGAGCCGACACGTAAAAAAAAGAGCGGACCCCGTGGAATCCGGACTATGGGACATTACCGTGAACAGTAAAAACTGTTCTCACCATAGCGGCCACGTACATGGCCGAGGTCAAAGCTGCACGCCAACGGGCTTCTTCAATTTGAAGGAGCGGAAACACCTCACGGTTGTTTCTTGGCCCAGCATGTATAAGTCCTTGGGTATATCCCAAGGCTATCCCTATAACACAGCCGCGTTAGGGGGCGGCGTGAACGTGACGCTACGAAAGAAGCGGCCTCATCCAGCGGAGCAACGCTGGACGGAACTGTAACCGAGAGCTTCAGTTACGCACCCGGCCAGCCGGGATGCGTCGAAGGCAAAAGTGCTGGCCACGGGTAGCAAGACTACCCGGTAATCAACACGGTGGTATGCCGTGCTCTGTGTCCTTTACTTGTTGTAGGTTAACAGCGAGAGTCAACGTCATCTGGCAGAACGTTGGGCCCACCAGCTTGGGTTAGCCACGCAGCCTCAGACGCCGGCCGATACAAAGGCCAAGGGCGTTAATGCGTTACGGCATGCTGCGGCACACACATGCCGAGAGCGAACACCGCTATGGGTTCGCATGTGTGTTTTCGCCCCATCGGGATCGTGGCGTTAAAAGTACCCGTGTGCTCCACGTATCGCGTCGCGTAACGTGGGAATATGGCAATGCGACGCTTTTTCCGCCAAGCTGGGCGTTAAACGGAGCGGGCGAATGTCTGGGCCTCTAATGTAACGCAGACATGGACCGGCTCCCTAGCCGGCGGTCACGGGGCCGTCTAGCCGTGACGTAGAGAAGCGCGGCCTCTACCGTGGCGGTGGCACGTCTCCGCTCGTCTTCACGCTGGACGTAAACTAGCGTGACCAACAAAAACGGTATGGCAATACCGACGGCCGCCCCACGTTGGGCTGTGTGTGCCGTGAATGCCCGCGCGTTGCAGGTTAACGCGCGTACAAATACCTGCCAATACAAGTTGCCTGCACAGGCAGCGTCCTCAGTGGCCGAACGTTGGGCGATCCTTGGCCCAAAGGCAAAGCGGAGATACACCCCGCTTGTGAAAAGTTCGGGCAGGTGAGGTCGAGTGCGGAAGGAGGAGATGTGAGGTCGCAAGCCTCCGTGGTGGCGTGTGAAGCCGCGCAAAATACATCTCTGAGCGCCCCGGACCGCTAGCTCAACACAAATGACGCTAGAGGAGGGTTCGGTGCCGGTAATCACTCCGGTCATGTTCCAGAGCGTAAACCGAATGCGTTAACACGACCGGCCAGTTGTGTTAACGAACTAGGTGCTCCTGCGTTTGGTAGGCATACCAGACGTAGAGTGAATGTGTTGCTAAAGGGACTACACCCTGTCGGACGTTGGAGGACTTTGAGCGGGTTTGCCCCCGTTTGAATGCTCCTTCCTGCGGACGTTGCCTGTGCAAGCAATCGTGGCTCGTGTGTTCGGTTCCTGTCTTTATGTAAAGGAGGTTCGCGTGTTCTTCTACACCAACAAGATCCTGTCCATCACGGTGTACGTGCTGTTCCAGGTCTTCGTGTTCGCGGCACTGGCTGCCGGCGTGGTGTGTGCTGGTTTCGCCGCTGTCGGATTGCTCTACGGAGCGTTCGATCCGTTCGGCATGGCGGGCATTACGCACCGGTTCACGCTCGCGATGATGGGCTTCGGCCTTGTGTTTGCAACACTCGCCCTCGGCGAGATGTTTCTTCGCAGGGTTGCCCGCATCAGCGAAACCGTCGAAACGGTGGCCGACATCTGGCAGCAGATGCCGTGCGGTCGCATGCGGTACGTTCGCTGAGCCTTGTTGTTTTGGGGTGTGGTCCCCGTTTCTAAACCCACCGTTGTCTGAAGCGGGAGGCTTTCAGCGGCGCCATACGGGCAATATGCCCACCGTCGGAGCGTAATCTCCGAAAAAGCGGGCGGCACGTGTGCCCGCTTTTTTTTAACTATTGGAGACTAAATACCAACATAAAGCCGGGCATATTAAGTACAGAGGGATACGTATTCCGTCTGTCCGCGTGGTTATCGGCATATAACCTTTTTGGAGCGTTTCCATGAAACTGTTCTTTGTGCAACTCCACAAGGCGTGCGTGCGGGCCCTTAACACCCTGGCGGCCACGCCCGGATATTGCGAAGCCTGTGGCCAGTTCGGCCAGGCGACGCTGTATCTGCTGGGGATTGCCCTCGCTGTCACGTTCGTGCTGGCGGTTTCGTTGCCGATGTCGATGGCCTACCTGAACGCCTGGCTGGGCATCATCCTGCCCATCCTTGGCCTCGTCGGTGGGTTGACGTCGCTGCTGGTGGGCATTCCGTTGCTCATCATGGCGGTGGCGGTCATCACGGCCGAGTTGGCTCAGCGGTATTTCCGCTGACCGCAAAGAGCAGCGCCGCTGGAGTGCTGCGGCACTCCAACGTGCCTGCTTTTTTTAGTTATCAGCGGTATCTAAATAACTGTTTATTTAACGGCATATTAAGTACACCCGCTTAGCCTTTGGTGCGAATGTGAATTCGCGAGGCTGTTTTGGGTGTCTAGGAGGTATGCACGATGAACACGGTTCTTTACGTTCTGGACTGCGGTTGGACGACGGTCAAGCGGTCCCTGTTCCTGCTCGGTGCGTTGGTGGCGGCGATGGTTGTCTATGACATCTACACCGGCAACGTTGTCGAGGACAGCGTGCCCGAAACGCGGACGCTTTCGACGAGCGAGGTGGAAAAGCTCGACGCCCTGGTCGACGAGTTTCTCGCGATCACGCCGCGGACGAAGTGGCGCGAGGAGTTCGAGGACATCTCGACGCAGGAGATTGCCGACTGGTTCATGGAAGGTGCTCGCGAAGTGAGTCTGCAGTACAACACGCCGTCGCACCGTGTTGTAGTTGAAGACATTGTGGCCCCGCGGCTGAAGGAGTTGATGGCCAGGTCTTTCGACAAGATTGTTGCCAACGGCATGCCGCGGTTGGACGAACTTGACGAGGCACTGGAACTGGCTCACAACGCCGACCGGCAGAAGTATTTGCCGGCTATTGTGGAGATTCTAACGGTCCCGGAACTCTATTAAGAGTTCTCGGGCCGTTGGTGGTGTTCTGGGTGTTTCTTTCCTTGTACAGGAGATTCAGCATGAATCGCAGTTACACCGTCGATGGCTACGACGCTGGCATGGCGCGGTTTTTTCTGTCGCTGGTTCCGTTGGTGATAGCGGCGGGCCTGTACGTTGGCGTGCGGTTATTTCCGCCGCAGCCGGAGCCGGCACCGGTGTCGGTCGTGCAGGAAGTCGAAGAAGGATCCGATCCTGAGAACGCCCATTTCGACCGAGTTCTTATCGGCGACCAATGGGTAGTGCAGGCGGATCCGCTGGCTGTGCAGGAGGCACTGCTTCAGGCGGAAAACCGTTCGCGGGCTGAGCCGGATTCTGAAAATCCGTAAAAAGTCGGGGGGAGCATGGGTTTACTCCCCCCGATTTTTTTTAGCTATCAGGACTTTTCCTCGAGCCATTTTTTAAACTTCTTGGGGCTGTCGTAGCCTGACTTGCGCTTGACGATATTGTCTTTCCGCCAGGTGCCGTCGTCTTCTACTTTGATAACAATAAAAGTCGGATAACTTTTGACATCGAAATCCCGGGCTAATTCCTTGGCCTTGTCTACATTAATGATTTCGGTCTCGTATCCGGCCACCAGATTTTTATCGGCCATATAGTCGGCTTTAAATTGCTGACACGGCCCGCACCATTCGGCGGTAAATGCCAGCAAGACATCCGCTGCAATTGCCGAATTCCCCACCAACAGAATTCCCCAAATCGTCCCAAGTAAAAATCTTTTCATATGGGTGCTCCT
>RGUK01000330.1 GCA_010027825.1 bacterium | reverse complement strand
GCTTTTCTTTTGAAGCACCATAGGCGAAGACATACTGCGCCAAGAAGGTGTCAAAGTCCTTTTCGGTCAACACACCTGGGTTTGTCGCCACACCAACGTCAAGAACGTTTGTGGTCAACTGGGAGATAATACCAGCGGTCATACGCTCAGACTGGCCATTTGCACCGGTAATCAACTCACGCTTACCAAACAAGAAGGCGCGTTCCAGTTGTTCCATGTGCATCTTCGTGGTGTCTTGTAACAACTCTTGATATTTAGGACCAGTACGGAAGGTGGTATTCGACGCAGTGCCGGTAATTTCAAGCGGTGTGCGCACGATTTGGCAGTAGTTGAAATAGTCGTCAGTGTCGAAGCTGATTGACTGGGGGGTATCTGCACCTTCTGGGTTGCTGTTACCAACGTTAAAGATAACGTCATTGGTGACGCCGGCAATACCAACGTTGCTGTTACCAATACCACGGGTCACGGTAACGGTCGTGTCGGTAGGCTTGGCAGTAATCTTCATCACTTCACCAGTGCGGTAATTACGAACCAACATGCCTGGACGGAAGTAGCTGAGGTTTTCAGCGGTGTCGGCGGTAAGAGTGGTCCCGGAAAGGGTCACATTAGAAGCCAGTTTAAAAGACAGTCGTGGCTTTTCCTTACGGAAGTTGTTAAATTTGGGGTCCTCAGCAATTTCGGATTTCAACATCGAAAGCATTGCTGTGAGGGGTGCAGAACCATTTGGTTCGAGCATCAGGTAACGGGTCCGCCAGTCGCCGGGGAGTTGATTGGCTGGGAAAGAACCGGTACCACGCATTCCAAGAATTGCGGTAGTCATTGGGTTTGATTCCTTTTTTGTTTAATAACATTTTTTGCCAACCGTGTCTGCACCATGCTCCCGGTCAAAGTTAAAGTAGTCTGTTACCATCCGGTCATTACTACTTTCAAACTCAGCTAGGTCGGCAAGTCTGAACTTGGTTTGAGTTAAGTGTATGCTATCCAAAAATAAAAGCAACACCCTAAGTGTTGCTTTTATATAGTATGTTGCGTTTTTAACGCACAGGCATTTGAAGCATCTGTGCATTAATGTCGGAGGGTTCCCCCGCACCCATACCAGCACCGCGTCCGGCCGCAGCATCACCGCCAGCACGTGCCATATCTGCCTGAACTTCACCTTTTTGTTCAGCGGCCTCACGTTGTGCCTTCTTGACTGCGAATGTAGCGCCCCAGATTTTGATTGCGTTGTAAGTTGCATCAGGGTCGGCGGATACACGTTGGGCGTAACCCGGCATAATGGTGTCTTGAGCCTTCACAAAGTTAGTGAAGTCAGCCATGTTTGCTTCATTGTCCTCAATACCAAGTTCCTGCACAGCGCGGGTGGCAGCAATACCAACGGCCTGTTCAAGTGCGTTGCTTTGAATTGCACGCGTGATTTGTTTGGAAGCATTCAAATCGTTCACAACGGCCGGCAAGTTTGCACCGAGAGTGCCGAGAACATCGCCCCAACGCACAAGATTGGTCATTGCCGTTTCAAGAGCGGGGGTCGGCGTCAGGCCGTTGCTGTTGAAAAACTCGTCCACCTGGGCTTTAACCTCGGCATCAGACTTGGCCGCTGCTTGCGTTGCAGCTTTAACGAGAGGGCTCTCAGCGTTGGGGTCTGGTTGCACGGCCGGCGGGTTCTGGACTTGGTCCATCGCAGCCTTGACTTCCGGGTTGTTTGCGTTCTGGAGAAGGAAATTGGCCAACTCATTGTTGTCCACAATACCGGTGGACTCTTTGAGTTTGTTCACCGCGCTCAAAATTGGGTCCAGCTTTTTCATGTTCAACATTTGCTGAATCATGTTCACAGCGGCTTCGGGAGCATATTCACGCTCTTCACCATCAAACATCACTTTGATAGGTGATGGGCCTTGTGGTTGTGGTTGGCGTCCTGTTGCATCAACGGCCAAATCATCCACATTGTCAGCAGCCATTGTGCCTACACCAATACCAAAGGCTGGGGCGAGTACCAGGCCGCCGATTACGACGAATTGGTCGACACGCCAGTGGAGATGGGGACCTTTTGGTCGGGCGTCTTTGAGGCCTGTGGCGTGCCACACCGCTTTGTGGTGGCGGGCACTCCCCCCAGTTTTGACGGCGCGCGCTTGCTGCGCGACACCCAACGCATTTGCGAGGCACAAATTCGGTTCTGGCATGCCGAGGGCAAGGCCACGGGGCGGGTGGCCCCTCCCGCGCACGACCGCTATGTGTTCATGCTCAATGCCGTGGACAACGGCTATGGGGGCTTGGAGCACCGACACAGCACAGCGCTGATTGCACAACGCAGCGATTTGCCGCGCTTGGGCGACAGCAAAACCAGCGAAGGCTATATGACCTTGCTGGGCTTGATCAGCCACGAATACTTTCACACCTGGAACGTCAAACGCCTGCGACCACGCGAGTTTGAACGCTACGACTGGGCGCGTGAAAACCACACTGAACTGCTGTGGTTTTTTGAAGGCCTGACCAGTTATTACGATGATTTGATGCTGCGCCGCTGTGGCCTGATGGACCACACCCGTTATGTGCAAGGCCTGAACAAAACCATCAACCAAGTGC
>RGUK01000329.1 GCA_010027825.1 bacterium | reverse complement strand
GTTTTGTGTCCGTCGTCTATTTTCTCTCCGCATTTTTCGCATAAATAATAAGCCGTCTTTCGTACTTTTTTTAGGTCCCATTTACCTTCCCCTCCCCTGGCCTGCTCGTCCCATTTTACCTGCCCAAACACGAGCTCCTGCATTTCGCCGCAATGCGGGCACGGAACGAAGTATTTTTCCCGCGTGCCGGCAAGGTACTGGATCCATATATCTCCGGTGGCCAAGGTAGGCGTGCTTGTCAGGACGTGCTTGCGTCTTGGAAATGCTTTTGTTCTTTCCAGGGCCAGGGCAAAAGCCGCGGCCTCCTTCTCGGATGCTGGCGCAAATTTATCCAGCTCGTCGCAAACCACGACCTCGACGGGGCGGCTCGAGATGGCGGCCGGAGAGTTGCTGCCCACAAGGTTGATAGTATTCCCGGTCGTCCAGTGCATTTCCAAAATCTTCCAGCGGTCGGAATCTTCCGGAATGGCTTGCGCCACTTCTGAGCATGACCGGAACATCGGCTGAAGGCGGCTCTCGCTGAAGCTACGGGCCAGCGCCTCCGTCGGCATGACCCAGAGCGCGGCCGGCGGGTGCTTTGCTTGCCTCCAGTTAAGCCAGACCATCAGGCTCGTTGTCTTGGCCGTTTGCGAGCCCCAGGCCAGCACCACGGTGTGAGTTCGCCAATCCTCCAGCGCGTCCAGCACGCCGCGCACGTAGGGCGTGTAGCTGGTGCGATATGGCCCCTTGTAGGGCGTCGCCATTCCCAGGCGGAAAGCTTTTCCCGCTTGGCCCAGCAGGAGCGGTCTGCGTCGATCAGCTCTTGCACAGCTTGGCTTTTTTGCCGGTCAATGTTTCCCAGCGTTTTACAATCACGTCGCAGTAGGCGGGCGATATCTCCATGCCGTAGCATTTGCGGCCGAGTTGCTCGGCGGCGATGAGCGTTGTGCCGGAGCCGAGGAAGGGATCTGCAATAAGAACCAAATTGCTTGCCCACGTATTAAATATCCACGAGTAAAGTGCGACTGGCTTTTGTGTCGGATGCTCCCTTTTTGTGTTTTGTTCCGATGCCCTATGATTTCCACTCCAAGCATGCCGAAACACTCTTGTCGGACCACCAGTGCTCACGTACGCAAGCTCGGCGTCCGCAAACGTCATCCCATGATGGTCTTTGTCCCAAACGGCCCACGACGATGATCCCGGCAAAACATCACTGTAATAGTTTGCCCCCCACCAAATCTGAACTCCCGCAAAAGGCTGCCATGTTTTGAAGGCTGCTCTGGCTAAAGATGTATCGTGATCGCCCAAAAGGTTCATTGGCACCTTGCTATTTCCAAGACCGGATGATGCAACAATCCCGGTTCCGTATGGCGGATCCGTAATAACAGCCTCACAATTTTTCCCGTTAAAAAGATTTTTAATATTCTCTGTTTTTGTGGAATCCCCGCACAGCAGTTGATGCTCCCCCAAGATCCATAAGTCTCCCTGCTTCGTGACCGGATCGGCCGGCGGCTCCGGCACTTCGTCCTCCACAATTTCCGGAGGAGCCATAGACATCATCTCGCCAAGTTCCTCCATAGAAAATCCCGTAATTTCCAAATCCATCCCTCCGGTATCTAGTTGCTCGACCAAATCCTTCAGCCGCAGCGGATCAAACTCTCCGGCCAGTTTATTGAGCGCTAGGTTTGCCGCCTTCTCTTTATCCTCCGATAAATCCACCGCCCATACTTCCACCTCTTTCTTTCCCATGGCCTGGTAGCATTTAAGCCGCTGGTGACCCCCGACAATCCGCCCGGTCCGGGCGTTCCAGGTAATTGGCTGCAAATTGCCAAGCTCGGCTAGGCTCTTGGTCAGTCGGCCGATGGCCTCGTCGGTTATGGTGCGCGGGTTGTAGTCGGATGGCATCAGGTCGGACACCTTCTTTTTAATCAGGCACGGGTATTCGGTTTTCATGTGCTCCTCATGGTTGAGATAATCTGCTCGACGCCGTCCTCTATGGCGGCGCTGGCAGTGGTCGGATCGCTCGGGTTGCAACGAGCGGCAATGGCCGCAGGTAGCGCTTCTAGCAATCCTCGCAGTTGGTTGTTCCGTTTGATGATGTATTCAAGACATTCGGCTCGCCTTGCCACCTCGGCCTCGGCCTCCATCCTGGCGTGCATGACGGTGCGCCAGTTGGCTGTGGCATTTCGTGTGTCGCGGACGTTTTTATTGCGGACGCTTTCCGCGATGACGCTGTAGGCAACCATCTCGGCCTGCCTTGCCCTTGCCAATACGCCAACGGGGTCGTCGCGTCGAATGTCGTCAGGGCTGGGAGGTTCCGGGGCCGGCGCCGGAAGCGTGGTCTGCTCCGGCACCCGAGGTCCTTTGTTTGCAAGCTGCCCGTAGTTTTGCGCGTGCCACGCCTTCGCCTTGCCAACGTCGTCCAGCGGCAACCCCTCCTTCTTGAGTTGGCTGACTCGGCCCTTTGAAACTCCCAGGGCCTTAGCAATTTCAATCTGTCGGGGCATATTGGTTTAGTCCTAGTCAAATGGCTAAACTCTCCCAAAATTAACGGGAGTCGTCGCCACCGCGGGCAGTAGCTGAATTAAAGGTTCCCTATGAAAGCCC
>RGUK01000328.1 GCA_010027825.1 bacterium | reverse complement strand
GGTCGCGGTCCAGTGCGCCAGCCGGCGTGATGAATTCGGCACCGAATTCATCACGCCGGCTGGCGCACTGGACCGCGACCGGATGCGCGCACTGGCTTACGCCGACCCAGCCGCACGAGGACGGCTGGAGGCCATCATCCACCCGCTGGTTGGCCGCGAGGTGCAAGCCCAGACCATGGCAAACTTCTACTTGGCCTTTGAGCAGAACCTCATTATTGTGCCTGTTATTAACAAAATCGACATGATGAATGCCGACCCGGAGCGGGTCGGGCGGGAAATGGAAAAGGTTTTTGACACGCAAAAAGAAGATTTGGTTCTGATCTCCGCAAAGGTTGGGTTGGGAATCGACGAGCTCTTGGGGCAGGTTATTGAACGTATTCAGGCGCCGACCGGTTCCCCTGAAAAGCCTTTCAAGGCGCTTTTGTTCGATTCGTGGTATGACGAATATCGGGGTGTTATTTGCTTGATTGAAGTGATCGATGGCGCGGTGAAGAAGGGCGACAAAAACCCAGAACCGTTCCAGACGGGTGCGCTTTATACCGGCCAAGTCGGTTATGTCATTACGGGGATGAAAACGGTTAAAGAAGCACGTGTTGGTGATACCTTCTACCTGGCTAAGCAGCCAGTGCCAGCGTTGCCTGGTTTTAAGCCGGCAAAATCTATGGTCTTTGCGGGCATTTATCCGCTTGATACCACCGAGTTTGAGGTGGTTCGTGATGCGATTGAAAAATTGACGTTGAATGACCCTAGCGTGCATGTGGAAAAAGAAACATCGGTAGCCTTGGGCCTTGGTTTTCGTTGTGGATTCTTGGGGCTCTTGCACATGGATGTATTTAAGCAGCGCCTCGAGCAAGAGTACGATGTAGCGATTATTGTCACCTCGCCCACCGTGCCTTACAAGGTGCGGCTGACCAGCGGCGACGAAATCATCATCGAAAACCCGTCCAAGTTTCCTGATCCAAGCACAATAGATACGGTCTATGAGCCGCTGGTGCTTTCCACCATCATCACGCCTAAAGAATATCTGGGCAACATCATGAAGCTCTGCCAAGACCGTCGTGGCATTCAACAAGAAATGACCTTTTTGGATGAGGGGCGTATTGTGCTGCGTTACAAATTGCCGCTTAACGAAATCATCACCGATTTTTATGACAAGTTGAAATCTTTGAGCGCGGGCTATGCTAGCTTTGACTATGAGCAGGCTGGCTACGAACCGGCAGACCTGGTTAAGATGAACATCCTGCTGAACGGCAAAGCCGTTGATGCACTCTCTGTAATTGTGCATGAAGACAAGGCTTTCTACGTGGGGCGTCAGTTGACACAAAAGCTGAAAGAGGTTATTCATAGACAGATGTTTGAAGTTGCCATCCAGGCGGCTATTGGCGCTAAAGTGATTGCCCGAGAGACCGTCTCGGCAATGCGTAAAAACGTTATCGCCAAGTGCTACGGGGGTGACATAACGCGTAAGCGTAAGCTGCTTGAAAAGCAGAAAGAGGGTAAGAAAAAGATGAAGCAGGTAGGGTCGGTTGAGCTGCCGCATGATGCCTTCTTGACGGTGCTCAAACACGACGAATAATGAACCTGGGAGTGGGTTGATGAGAAAACGTAAGGGTTTTTATTCGATCTCGGTAGTGGCAAAAATGTTTTCCGTACATCAGCAAACCATTCGGATGTATGAGAAGCAGGGGCTGATTAGCCCAAAGCGCTCTGAGGGTAATACGCGTCTTTTTTCCGAAGAGGACGTTGACCGCCTGGAGGAGGTTATTTACCTCACCCACAAGCTAGGGGTTAACTTGGCCGGCGTTGAAATCATCCTCAAGTTGCAAAAAAAACTCAAGCGCATGCAGGATGACATGAACAAGATGTTCAAAGACACTGAGGGCGAGTTTGAGCTGGAAAAGCAACACATCCGCGACGATATTAAGCGCCAAGCTGAACGCCTGGCTGCGATAAAAAAAGAAGGCGGGGCTCACATCCACGCATCCACTGAGCAGGCTTTGCTCCCAGGGGGGGATGATTCTGCTTGCGATGCCGGCGAAGACGATAGAATAGGCTCTGAGGACTTTCAGATAGAATATGACAAGGATTAAATTGAGCATGTTCGATTATGAAGTTAAAAGATAATCTTAACACCGTCGCTGTAGTAGCAAGCTTTGTTATTATTGTTTTGCTGCTTAAATTATGGCCTGCGAAAATGGCTTTTATGCTCCCGAAGCACCGCTTTGGTCACCCTGCTTATGATCGTATGGAGGGAGCATGGGAGCGGCTTTTGGTAATGCCGAGTCTGTTTTTGCTTGTGCGACTCCTAATGCACTTGTTTTTAGTTTTGTACCATCGATGCAGGCGATGGTTAGGTTGGTTGAGTAACCATTTGAAAATAAGGATCGTGCGTGAAGAAAGAAATAAAAAATGATGCAGTGGTTTCTTTAGTAGTCGCTGCCCTTGTGGCGGTTGTGGCGAGCATATGGCCTGAGGCGGCTCATGCCTTTATCCAGTATAATTGGGATTTCTTGGGCAGTGTTTTTGCACTTGTATGGGATAAGTTGTGGTTTTTTGGCGCTACCTTCCTGATTACACGTTTCCTTTTATCCGT
>RGUK01000327.1 GCA_010027825.1 bacterium | reverse complement strand
ATTTTGGAAAAGATGTTGAAATAAAAGATGATAATGAATATCCATTTTATGCATTAAAAGAAAATATTAATGGTAATGTTATTAAAATATTAGATTTTGCAAATATATTTGATGTTATATCATATGATAATTTTCCTTATTATTATTTGGATAAAATAATAGAATATGAAAAAAATATTTCTTATTGTATAAATTATGAATTAGACACAGAATGTATATGTATTGAAGATTTAAGATTTGAAGGGTTTTTAAAGTTTTTAAGTTTATGTAATTATTCATTAGATTTTTATAATTTTTGTATAAAAAATTATGATACTACTTTTGAGTTTTCAGTTAGTTATGAAATAAATAGAAAGGGAGAAATATTAAAATCTTCAATATACGGAATTTTATTTAAACATCATTAAAAAAAATTAAATATTTAAAAAACATCTTATTTTATAATAAATGTCTTTTATTATTTTTGATGTAGATAGTTCTTTCATTGATAAGGATTTATATAGTATAAAAGTTTTAAGTTCTCAAGGTTCATACAGTGTAATACCTGGAAATATAGAAACAATAATTTTAGGTACAACAGGCCCTACAGGGCCATCAGGTGGAGGTAGTGGAGGAGGATATACTGGTCCACAGGGAGCACAAGGACCTATAGGTCCAACAGGAGCAAATGGAACTCAAGGATCACAAGGAACAGCAGGAACAAATGGTTCACAAGGGTCAACTGGTTCTACAGGTCCAACAGGGGCAAAAGGTTCTCAAGGATCACAAGGAACAGCAGGAACAAATGGATCTCAGGGTGTTACAGGACCTACAGGTACAACAGGGACACAAGGATCTCAAGGATCTCAAGGATCTCAAGGATCTCAAGGTTCTCAAGGTTCTCAAGGAACAGCAGGAACAAATGGATCTCAGGGTGCTACAGGTACAACAGGTGCAAAAGGTGTAACAGGATCTACAGGTACAACAGGAGCTCAAGGATCACAAGGAACAGCAGGAACAAATGGATCTCAGGGTGCTACAGGACCTACTGGTACAACAGGGGCAAAAGGTGTAACAGGATCTACAGGTACAACAGGAGCACAAGGTTCTCAAGGATCACAAGGAACAGCAGGAACAAATGGATCTCAGGGTGCTACAGGACCTACAGGTACAACAGGACCTATAGGTCCTATAGGTTCTCAAGGAGTAACTGGTACTACAGGTACAACAGGAGCTCAGGGAGCACAAGGATCACAAGGAACAGCAGGAACAAATGGATCTCAGGGTGCTACAGGACCTACAGGTTCTACAGGAGCTCAGGGGGCACAAGGAACAGCAGGAACAAATGGGTCACAGGGTGCAACTGGTCCTACAGGAGCTCAAGGAACAACAGGTCCTACAGGTACAACTGGTCCTACAGGAGCACAAGGTACAACTGGTCCTACTGGTACAACAGGAGCACAGGGTGCAACTGGTCCTACAGGAGCAACAGGAGCACAGGGTGCAACTGGTCCTACAGGAGCAACAGGAGCAACAGGACCTCAAGGAACTACAGGTTCTATAGGAAATTTTGGAGGAGATACTATGTTATTTAATTATCTTGGACCACAGGTTTCACCAGCTCCTGGGGGTGGAGGATTTTCAATTAATACAACAGATTTTAATACAACAACAATATTATATATATGTAACACCGATTATCAAGGTGGAAATGTTACTAATTGGTTAGCAACATTTGATGATAGTACAAATAATCCAGTAAAAGGTAGTGTACGTGTAAGTGATCAATATAATTCTGCTAATTATGCAGATTATCAAATATATTTAGCGTCTAATATAGGTTCTCAAACAAATGTTAGTGTAAATTTTGTAACAAGAAATGGTTTAAGTCCAAGTGGTCCTTATCCATGCACAATTTCTTTTGCTAGAGCAGGAGATATGGGATATACCGGACCTACCGGACCTACAGGTCCTCAAGGACTTCAAGGAGCTACTGGACCTTGTTGTGGTCTAACAGGTCCAAAAGGTGAAACTGGTATTCCTGGAGCAACAGGAGTACAAGGTTCTACAGGTGCTACAGGTGTTATAGGACCTCAAGGTTTGCAAGGTGTTACAGGTGCTACAGGACCTGCAGGAGGATTAGTTCAAGTTACTCAATTACTAGATAATAAAGCAGCAACAACTTCTGGAGGGATGACAGGCCCAGATATAGTTACAAGATGGACAACAAGTTATACTTCGTATGGAGGAACATTAGTATTTAATGTGAGTTTTTCAGCTTTTTTGTATGAACCTACATCATTACCAGGATATAAAACATTTAAATTATATATAGACAGCATAGAAGAAGGTAGTTCAACTTTTTATTTTAACAATCAAAATGAACATCTTACTATACCTTCTATATTTAATGTAGCAAATATTGCATCTGGAAATCATAATATAGAAATAGGAATACCATTGAACGTACAAGTAAATTATTTAGATTATTGTAATATGATTGTGACAGAATATGTAGGTGCAAATACTATAGGATTGACCGGACCCACTGGTGCAAAAGGTTCTACTGGTTCACAAGGACCAGTTACAGCACCAACACCATCTGTTACTTATAA
>RGUK01000326.1 GCA_010027825.1 bacterium | reverse complement strand
CGGGCTTATTCTTTTTGCTCTTTATTGTTCCGTAAAAACATATCTGCACCTCGCCATGTTCTCGCTTTGCGGACTCCTTTACATGACTGCAACGATGCACTCCAGAGTGATCTTGGGCTTGAATGCGGTCTGGACTGGAACACTTGGCCTTGCCGGGCTGTATGCAACGCGGATTTTCTTAATCAGCTTTTATAACAACATTTTTCACTTTGTCTTCTCCGCTCTGGTTGCTACGGCTGATAATAATAAATTCTTTATTCTTTGCAGTCTCATTGGTCATGGCAAGTTTTCTGGCATTGGGACTTCCCACATTTCTTAGCTGCTTTTACTTCATCGCGCTCAAAAGAAAAAAGGTGTTTGAATGGTACTGGCATAAGGTGCTTTGAAAAAGAAAGATCCCACCAAGATTGGCGGGATCTTTTGTGAAATCTACCAAATCGAGGTGTTACTATTCGTCGTCGCCATCATCTTCATCTTCATCGTCCATGGCGTCGTCGTCCATGTCATCAGCATCGCTGTCTGCACATTGGACAGGCGTCTGTTTTTGGATCTTATTTGATGCAAGCACAGGAGCCGTGGTTCCGATTGCAAAGCAGCAGGCAAGCATCAGGGCGATAAAAGCGTTAGAAATCATGACATTCCTCCTGGTCGGGTTTATATATGATTTTCCTTCAGAGTCTAGTAACATCAGCTAGTTTTGTTACAAAATGTTCAATTGTCAATCAATTGAAATGAATGATATATTTCTGGGGAAAATAGGTGCAGAGGATTGGGATATGCAAAAAGCTGTTTTCTTGTACGTTACGTTTAGCTCGGAAGCGCAAGCATTGGAAATAATTGAGCAATTGTTGGAGCGCCGCCTTGTTGCGTGTGCAAATCTCTTCCCGGCGCGTAGTGTTTACAAATGGGAAAACATGATGCAAAAAGCTGAGGAAACAGTTGCGCTGCTCAAAACCTTACCAGAGCGCTCTACGCAGGTGGTACATTTAATCCAAAAATTGCACGCGTACCAGGTGCCTTGCATAGCCCAAGCGAATGTTGAGGTGACGCCTTCTTTTGGTGAGTGGTTAAGCAAAGAGTGCGCCTAGTGCAAGAGTTGCTGAACAAGCATACATTTTAAACGAGGAATAATTATGAAACGGTATAGCCTTTGCGTCATGCTCAGCACCCTGCTCTGCAGCGGTCTGAGCGCGCTTGACACCCAGCAGTTTTATCGCAGCGGCTTTGTCCATGCAGTGCCGCGCCAGGTGCCAAACCAGCCAACCGCATCTTTAGAGGTTCGCCTGGGGAGTGGCAGTGCTCACCGTTCTTTTGGCCCTCACGAACGCAAGACGGGTCTTTTCAATGCACATGGCCCTTTTGACGTTGTGCGCCTTGGGCAGAACCTGCAAGATTTGACCAGCAAGCCGGTTACAGCCCGGTACTGGGGCGCAGCCGGCCGACCATTCGATGATCTCTCTACCCTTCAGCCCGGGGATGGGTTAGTGGAGGTTAGTGGCAATTTCCACACCACTACGGTTGATATAGCCCTCAAGCAGACTCTTTTTTCTGGTTTTTATGCGGAAGCGTTGGTGCCGTGCTCGGAATTGAAGGTTCATGGCGTCTCGCTCAAAAATATCGGAAGCGGGACGGTGAAGGGGGTGCCTATGAACACCACCTTCTTGAACACTGATCTGCCCGCAATTTTAGCAGAAAACGGCTTAAAAGGCCTGTCCGGGGTTACCAGGGACATGGGGGTGGCAGACCCAATATTGTCCCTCGGTTGGGAAGGTTTTGCCAAGCGGGTTGCAGCGGAAGTAAGCGAGGCAGGGGGATATTTGCAAGTGGGTGTTAGCCTACCCGCAGCTAGCGGCAAAGATCATCACCAGATTTTTGATGTACCGCGAGGCTATAACGGCCACGTTGGCTTTCTGGGGCGCGGCGCAGCAGAGGCTTGTTTGTGGGGGGTAATTACCGTGGGGGTGCAAGCAGGAGTGCATAATTTCCTCCATCTTAACCGCGATGTACGATTGAAGACGGATAAGGCCCAAAATGGCTGGATTCTGCTTGAACAAGCACGCGTCAAAGAAGATTTGGGCTCGCTCTGGGACGTGGGTGGCTACCTGAGTCTTAACAATGCCATAAAAGGAGTGCGGGCATTGGTTGGTTATCATTTTACCCGCCAGGAGGAAACGCGCTATCAGGTGCGGGATGCCAATTACTTAAAGACATACATCGCCCAGCAGGCGCTTAACAATGTGTTTATATCCAAAGATGATTTCGCTAACAGCGATACCCGCTTGAATGCCTGGGAAGCTCACGTCATGCAGCTGGCCTTACGCTTTGATAGCAGCGAGCTGGTCCAGACTGCCTGGTCGGTGCAGGCGGCAATTGAGTACAATTATCCACTTTTTGGCAGAAATGCCTGGGTGACGCCTATGGTTGGTGGAACGCTGGGTGCCTCCCTCTCCTTTAACTTCTAGTAACGGTTTTCACGCTGTTCAAGGGGCATAGATTGTGCTAGAATAGCGCCCAGTAGGGCTTGGTCTATGTCCCCTCAGTATGTCTTGACTGAAAGAACACGTGAATCATGAATTTGCTAACCAATATTAAACATTTTATTGTTGGATA
>RGUK01000325.1 GCA_010027825.1 bacterium | reverse complement strand
ACGCAACCCAACAAGGAGCCGTTAGAAACTTCATTGCGCAGCTGCAAAACGCCGTCTTTTCCTTGCTGCAACAACGCTATAACACGGGCAGAACCTCCCGTGATGTGCCAACCCTAACCGCGCTGCAAGCATTGCTACAATCGTGGTTGACCCGCAACGTCCTGACTCCTCAACAAAATGCACAGATCCAAGCATGGCTCAATGCACTTGCCGGCAGCATGGTTATTGCAAACATCGCTACCCAAATACCAACCCTGGGCAACCAGCCCTTGGGAACGGTCATCAAGACGCTAGGCGATTGGCTTGATGCACTGCTTAAGGCCGGCGTTCCGCTCGATGGTAACACGCAGGACCAAGTGTTCGCCCTGCTAACCCAGCTTTACAATGCGCAAGGCAACATTAACGATATCCCAACTTTGCAAAGCCTGGTTGACCTTTTTACGCGCTGGGCAAAGAGCAATCTGCTCAAACCTGCACAAACGAACACCATCATCACCATCTGGATCCCGACAATACTCAAGCACATTGCCCAACTCCAATTCAGCGCGCAAATACCAACAACCCCAAGCGGCAACTTACCTACCATCCCGGCACCGGGCACTGTAGTCTTGTCTGCTCAAGACCAAAACAACATTTTTGCCGCTCTTAAATACCGTTACGACAATCGCATCGTTGCCATTCAACCACTGCTTGACCTGCAAGCGCTCCTAACCGCGTGGCTCAATAGTGCCCTGCTCACAAATGATCAAAATAATACCATCAGCAGTGTTTGGTTAGCACAAATAGCCAAAGAGCTGGATGCTCTGCGCAAACTGAGCAGCCTCGGATTTGACGTGAACAACCCAGGCACAGGCACCACCACAGGCACCGGCGGCGGAACCTCAGGGGCACCAGGCGGTGCCACGAGCGGAACCACGGGCAGTGCGCCAGGTAGCACCACTGGGGGAACAATTACCACCAAGCTGCCGCAAGTGACCGTTGATAACTTCCCACAGCCAGGCAGCGTCAGCTTCCTCCCAAAATCAATTATTGACCAATTGATTGCTCAACTGCTTGCACTCATCAATAGCCGGAACTCAAATAACCAGGATGCCTTGAACAAGCTCCGCTTACTCCTGCTGGGCATGCTTGGTAACGGCACCCTGACGCCAGGCCAACAAAATGACCTGAAAAATGCCCAATCCTCGATTGATAACGACCTAGCATTGTTGCAACTACGGGCACAGCTAGCAAATGCCGCCAACTTGAGCGGTCAAGCGTTGCTGGATTGGCTCAATAACATTTTAGGCACGCTGCAAGGTAAAACACTTGATGCCGCGACACAAAACAGCATTTTCGCTCTGCTACAAAAAGCATACAATGGCCGCATCAAAACGATCGATGCCTTGAGCAAATTAAACGACCTGCTCAGCCGTTGGGCGAACAGCAACCTCTTGAGCCCAGCGCAGACAGCAACAATTCAGCAGCAATGGATTCCAACCATCATGCTTGAGCTAAGCACGTTGCAACTCCTGCAAGCAATCGCCAACGCGCTCGCGCAAAGCGATTACGCAACCAAGCTGGCATCGCTCAAGGCGATTATTACCACGGCACAGGGGCTGGCTCAAATAGATCCAAGTGTGCAAACAGCTTACTACAACGCGCTTATAACAGTCTATAACCAGCGCCAACCACTAGCAGCAACCCTGGCCCAACTCATTGATCTGCTCAACAGCGCACTGACAAGCAATCTGCTCAATGACCAACAAAAGGCAGCGCTGCAGCCGATTGTTGCCTCGCTAGGCATTATCGCTCGGATTAATGCCCTGATGGCTATGACCGACTACGCACAATGCATTGGCGGCCATGGGCAACTCCTTAAAGATGTTCAAGGCCAATCATTTGCGGCGACCGTTCAAAATCTGTATGCACAAGCAATAATGCAGGCCTTCAACCAGCGTATAGGCCAACCACTTGATCAACTGAGGGGCCTGAGCACGATACTGAACACTGCACAGACAACGCCACTGCTAGCACCAGCACAACAAGCATTCGTCAAAGCAATGATTGCAACGCTGACCGTAGAAATCATGATCCTTGATGCACTGAGCAGAAGCGATTATGGCGCACAACTAGACGGCCTGCTCGATATGATTTTCACCTTCCAAAATACCCGCGTAACGGACGCTCGCACGCAGAACTTATTCTTTGAGGCCCTCAAAACCGTATTCTCGCGTCGTGTTTCCCAATTTGCTCCTTCAATTACCGATGATAGCAACCTGGACAAACTGCACCTGCTCCTACTCAATAGCGAAGAGAGCACCCTGCTCAATGCTCAGCAACAACTGGTTGCTGGTGCATACGGCGATATTGTTACGATCGAGCAGATGATCCTTGATGTGCGCAACCAAGCTGCATACGCCGACCGCCTTGCCGGCATGAACCGCGTGCTCAACAGCTCAATTGGCCGGGCATTTGACCCAGCAAGCAATGACCTTGCTTTCACGGTCATTACCGCATTGTACAACGATCGCGTCAACAATCCAGCGCAGCTGAATGCCCTCAAGCAAGCCCTGACCACAGCAGCAACATCACCGCTACTGAACTTTGATCAACAACAACAAGTCAGAC
>RGUK01000324.1 GCA_010027825.1 bacterium | reverse complement strand
AATCCGCACAAGGCGGTGGATGCCCGCCTCAGCTTTTAAAAAGCCATACGCATTTTGGCCTTTGATGTGCAAGGTGGCCGACTTGATCCCGGCTCCTTCACCACTTTGGTGGTCGAGTACCTCCGTTTTAAAGCCCTCGCGTTCGCAAAATCGCAGGAACATGCGTAGGAGCATTTCAGCCCAGTCTTGCGACTCCGTTCCGCCGGCGCCTGAGTTTACGCTTAAGAAACAATCGTTACCATCGTAGGGTTCTGTTAGCAGTAGTGCGAGCTTACACAGCGTGACTTGCTTGCACAGCTGCCTAATGTCGCCGGCCATTGCTTGTAGCTCGGTTTCGTCATCTTTGAACATTTCCAGCAGGTCACGATAGTTGTTGTAGCCGGTGTCAACAGCGGTAAAGAGTTCGATAAGTTGCTTAAGTTTCCGGTGCTTGCTAAGGACTGTATCTTTGTCTGCTTGCTTGTAGAAGTCCGCGCTTGCGACTTGGTCATCAAGATCTCTGAAGCTTGCAGGAATGCTAGCGTTGTTCCAGTAGCTACGAATAGCCACTACATCTGGTTGTAGAGCCTTTAATTTTTCAAGCAATTCTTCATAAAGCAACATGTGATTAATCCTGGACTACAGCATGGTGGTTGTTATTCCTCTGGAAGCGGCGAGGTTACTTGGCTATCACGGAGGAATCTAAGATAGCATGCAACGTTCGCCGCGTCACTAAGGGACTCTGTGTGAATAGGATACTCCTGGAGTACCGCCTCATTCTCATCTAGGTCTATGTTAGTTAGATCTATAGGGTTGCCCTCATCATGATACGCTGCTGGTGGCATTAATGCCTGATTGGCTGTTTGAGCAAACCAAACAGTTGCGTCTTGCCGGCTCCAGATACAATAGGTTATTACCAGATCTTTCAGCTCCTTGATAATTTCTTCGTCTGTTAATGTGGTAAAGCTGAGAATTACTTGCAGGAGATTAAACCAGTTAACAATGTAATGTACATTGCTGACTGAATCGTTAAAATCAAGAATAAGGCTTTCTGGTTTGATGAATGGATGATCTCTCACAAACCTTTGTAGATGGGTATTGACCAGTCGCAGCAGGTCTGGATGCCAGTGCCAATTCTTCACGGTCACCCCAGCTGTTTTGCTATAGCTACGTAAGCTTAAAATAGCGCGTGCTGCGATGTTGTCATCGCAAAAAAGGGCATGGGTGCCAACGAAAAAGAGAAAAGATAATGCTTGCTTGAAGGCAGGTTGTTGCTCAAGAGATAGGCGGGCCTGGGGTGTAGCGCAGTAAGCCTCTACAAGGCCGGTAGCGTGCTTAAGGGCCTTCTCATATGCCTGAGTAGTATCGGCAGCTGAGGAGGCGGTACTTGAAGCAGTTAATGTCCTGCTCGCGCCGCATGCCAACAATACGTAAAGAATGATGGGGAGAAGCATCTGGATCTTCCAGTTAAAAGAAGGACTGGTGATGGTCGTCAGCAAAGAACGCTTCAGGGTCTATGTATTCGTCGCATTCCTTGCACTCACCGTAGGATTCAGCTCCCTCCAGGGGCGATAGTACCGGATTATCAAGGCGGCTTGTGGGTGGGTAGGCTGCGGTAGGCATTAGGTAGGGGGTTGCCCCTATTTGAATGGAAAGGGTGGTAGGGACGGCATCCTCTTCTTGCCCGTCGCGGCAGTAATCGTCTTCTATAAGCGGTTTTTTATCCATGCGCGCACGGTATGCATTGATGGCATCTAGGATCAGGGTTGGCAGAGCTCTGTCTGGAAAGATGATATGTGTTAAGTACCATGTGAGGTGATTGCAAAGTGTTTGGGCCTCTACTGGGCTTATATCTTTATCCTTTAGGCTCTGGCAATGATTATTAATTGTGGTTACGATTGGTTCTGGGAGTGGGTAGAGTCGGAAGAATTGCACTTTCATGGCCTGATAGCAAAGGCTTGCATAGGTGTTGCAGAGGGACGAAAATGCGGACAGATCTTGCTTAAGCCCCACGTCAACGATGTCTTCGCCATGGTTTGCGCAAATGTCAAGTGCTGCTTTTTGTGCAGGTATTATCTTTTCTGGAGATGTGCATAAGACTTTTGGTAGCGTGTATTTTGCTCCTCTGGGGCTGGGCTGCTAATTTTTCTTCTTTTGCAGTCTGTTTGATATGATGGCCCTTTCCTTGTGTTCGGGGGTTGAGCAGTGCCAGGTTCACTCTTCAGCCAGGGGAATTCACGTTTTGCTTTTTTGGACAAGCTGCTGGCTGCAAACGCGCAGGGGTAGGAGAGGCTGGCGGCAGAGAGGCATAGTAAAAGCCAGCGTTGAAGATGGTGCTGCACAAACATGAAAAACCCTCAGATTATCTAAAATGAAGAAACCTAGCACATGGGATGCAGGATGGAGCGTATCAATAGAGGGCAGGTTTGGTCAAATAGCTAAGAGCGCAAAATAAAAGCCTACGACGGATGCGCAGGCTTTTATTTTCAGCGAATATGCTAGCGACTAGCGGCGAGCGCGCTTACTAGCAGAGAAGATCGAGCGCAGGGTGCGCTTGATGCTTGATAAAAGAGAGCGTTTGCTGCTCTTACGAACACGAAACAAATCAACGGCATTGTACTGAAATATTGTGCAGATATCGGTGACAATTCTTTTTCAGA
>RGUK01000323.1 GCA_010027825.1 bacterium | reverse complement strand
AAAGAATTTGTATTTGCAGCTGGCCGCAAATACAAATTCTTTCTGCAGGCGTTCACGTTCACGCTGGCGAAGCTAGCGCCGCACGCGCACCTGGTGCACTTCGGAACGAAACCGCACGCCATTGTCCCCGGCCAAGGCAAGAGCAAGAAAATGCGCATCGCAGGCCGCGCTTTCGCCTGGCTCTCCCGCGTCGGCGACCAAGTCCGCACGAAAGTATTTCACCCAGGCAGCCGCCCGAATCCGTTCTTGGCTGACGCCGTGAAGGCCAAGCGCCGCTCCATCAAGAAGCTCCTTGAAACCCGCGTAAAAGCCGCGTTCGACGCAGTGGGGCGTGCCGCGTGAGGCTGTATCAGGCTCTGTACCGCTACTTCCAGGCTGAGCCGTCTATCGCTGCACTGGTGGGCACGCGAGTCTACGACATCCACGCGGAGCAGGCCCGAAGCACCAAATATCCGGCGCTGGTGATCGAGATGATCGACGACATTCCGTTTCACTCGATTGGTGCTGTGCCAACGGCCACGCGCCGTCCGGTGAACATTTACTGCATGGCGCAAGGCGCACCAAAGGCGAGCGAAGACTTGGCCGACGCCGTCTACAACGCCATCATGGGGCAGGAAGACGCAATTAGTGACGCCAGCGGTTTGACCGTCAAAAGTACGCACCTCAACGGGCGCAGGACCGAATACGACGAGAATCTTGAGACGGATCAAAAACTCTACGCGACCATCTTAGAGTTCGACTTTATTCACGACTACCAATAGGAGAGTAAGATAATGGCAGTTTTAGCAGGCAATGCAGGTTCATTTCGGCTTTCGACCAACACGGTCGCCGAGATTGACACGTGGACGCTTGACGTGTCAACGGGTCTTGAAGAGACTCAGAGCTTCGGCGACACTTGGAAGGAGCGCACGGCCACGATCCGCGAATGGAGCGGAACGGCAGCGGGCCGCTTCGACAACACCGACACCAATGGGCATGTGGCGCTGAACACGGCGTTCCTCGGCGGCACGACCGTGTCGGCGCGGTTTTACATCAACGGCACCAACTACTACAGCGGCACTGCGTTCGTTCAGGCCAGCGTCAGCGCGGCTGAAAACGGGCTGGTGACGGTCTCGTATACCATCACCGGCAGCGGCAGCCTGTCCTACACCTAAGGAGGCTCTATGGCAGTCCTCGCAGGGCGCAACGCCGACATTTACATCGCGACCGGGTCCGGCACGGCTATGACGGGCCAGGCCACGACCAGTCTGGGCGGCGGCGTGTATCAGATTACGCTGTCCGCCCGCCGCTATATGAATCCGAACGCCAGTCTGACGGTCCTCGACGGCGTCACGACCGTCAACCCCGCCAACTATCAGATCGCGTACGGTACAGGCAAAATCATCTTGGCGGGCTACACGCCGACCGGAGCAATTACGGTTACCGGCGAGTTTATGGCCATGTCGAAAATTGCGCAGGCGACCGATTGGACGCTTGACGTGCAGCCGGTACTTGAAGAGGTTCAGGTCTTTGGCGACTCGTGGAAGTCGCGGGTCTGCGTTCAGAAAGACGCGACAGTGACGTTCAACCGGTTCTACGACGACCAGTTCTTTCTCACCAACAGCGCCAGCTACTACGTCATTGACTGCTACGCCCTGCAGAGCAGTGGCGTCCGTTGGTCGTTCGGCGCGTCGCAGGCGTCGATGGGCATCTCGACCAACGAGAATGAGACAATCAAGGAGAACGTGTCGTTCAGCGTTCTCGGAGCAGTGGACTACGCATGAACTTAGCCAGTAAGATTCTAGCTATCAGACTGAAAGAAGAAACCATTGCGGTGCCCGAGTGGGACGCTACCATCGGCATCCGCGAAATGAACGTGGAGCAGCGTCTGCGCTTTGCCGAGGACGCGAAAAAGTGGCCGGCTGTGGCTATGGTGCGGCTGCTCATCACCTGCGCGTTTGACCCGGAGACCAGCAAGCCGTTGTTCGATCAAGCGCACCACGACAGTTTGCTCCAGCAACCTGGCGCCGTCGTCGACCGCATCGTTACCGAAATCTGCCGCATTTCGGGTCTCGGTACTGCCGAGTCCGAGGCAGCGGAAAAAAACTAACAGGCGAGCGGCGATTCGCTTTCGCCCTCGCCGAGATTTTGCACATGACCGTTGGGCGGCTTGAGTCGGAGATGTCGAGCAGCGAGTTTACCGAGTGGGCCGCCTACCTTTCGATAAAGCATAAAGAGTCTGAGAAGGCCGCGAAACAAGCAAGGAGACGATAGTGCCGGTTCTCTCAAACCTAATCGTTCGCATCGGTGCCAGCACCGACGACTTCGATAAAAAGGTCAACGCCAGCCTCGGCAAGATTAAGAGATTCGGCGCGACCATCAGCGAAGCCGGCCAGGCCTTGGCCATTGGCTTCTCCGCGCCAGTGCTGGCCGCCGGAAGCGCCGCGCTGATGGCCGCAACGCAGATGGAATCGCTTGAGAAAGGTCTGGCCGCAACCATGAAAAGCACGGCGGCGGCGGCGACCGAGATGGAGCGGTTGCGCGAGGTCTCGAAGCTGCCGGGGCTGGGGCTGAAAGAAGCGGTGCAGGGGTCGATAAGACTTCAGACCCTGGGCAGCACCGCGGACGAGTCGCGGCGCATTATGCGCGAGCTGGGGAACG
>RGUK01000322.1 GCA_010027825.1 bacterium | reverse complement strand
AGCGAAGGGACTTTCGATGATGAGCTGCCGGATGTTGTTTAAAGCAATACGAGCCTGATCTTGACTGTTTGCGACGGTAACAACGTACCAGCGTTCTCCTTTTCTTACTTTACGACGATATTGTTCTTCCAAGACGAAACACATATAGATGCAGGCAATGGCTGCCATGAGCGTTTTGCCTGAGCGTCGTCCAAGAGCCCACACCGCATGCGACTTGCCGGGCTGAAAAAATTCATCAAGAATTGCGGCCTGTTTGGGAAACAGTTCTAAATGAAGAGCGTGTTTGGCAAAGTCTGAACAGCGAAGCATTAGAGCAAGGAAGTAATGGGAAGCAAATGATGCTTGGGGACAAAGAAAGCTGGACGATTTTTAACGTATTCTTGTTTCCATTGATTCTTCATTGCATCTTCACTTTTTATCCAGCCATGGACAAAAGTTTGACAATTTTCAATGGTTACGAGAACAAATATTTTCCCCGGTTTTTCATCTAGTTGCACCACTAAATCATAGTAGTGGCGAGCGCGAGTTTTTACGTCAATATTGGGAGGCAAGTCTGCCGAGCCTCGTTTGGCCATAGTTTCCTGGTAGAGGAAATGTTCCATATCCAGGAGAGCGGCGACAGCCATTTCGCCTGCTGCTCCAATGAGATGGAGACGGAGAGCATCATCACCGTGAGCGGGGCCGTTGTTCCGGCCTTTGAGGCCAAGGGCTGCATTGACAGACTGGCGGCGATGGGCTTCAGCATGAACAGCCTTACGCTGCTCATCATTGAAAGCAAAACGTATGGGCTTAGCCATATTGGCCATAAGAACCAAGCCAATGTAGCCAGGAATTAGAATAAAAGCAATACATAATGGCCTTAAAAAATTCTGATGGATAACGAAGCAGTGGATTTAGGGCACGTAGGGGCTGGCGGCATTCGTGCTGATGGGCTACAGAATGTGCTCATTGGCATGGGCACCAGTCGAGACAAGGGGCAATACACGAAAACCACGGCTACAATTTTCTTGGCTCAAGAAGAGCTGGAGAATTTGTATGGCGAATGGCTTCCTCGTCGCATTGTTGACATTTATGCTGACCAGGCCACTCGGAAAGGCTTCAAGGTATTGTTTGGCGGCGATGGCGTCAGAGCCGAGGAAGTGCAAGGTATTGAGCAGGTAATTGAAGATTTATACATTCTTGAGCATTTAAATTTGGCGGCCAAGAACTCCCGCCTTTATGGCGGGGCATGTTTGCTGCTGTTCATTGATGATGGCCGCCCGGCCTATATGCCAGTTGATAAACGCAACATTCGTCGCATTGAAGAAATTGAATGCTTAGACCGTTGGCAAATTGCGCCAGTCATTAGTGAAGAAAATTTATACGACTATTCAAAGGCAACGTACTATCAAATTATTTCTGGCGATTTAATTAATGAGCCCACATTGTCCTACATTCATAAAGATAGGATTTTGCGTTTTGACGGGGACTGGCTGCCTTATCGCGTGAGGCAGCGTAATTATGGCTGGGGCATGAGCAGCCTCCAGACTGTTTATGACAGCTTCCGGCATTATTGGACTGGTTTAAATTCAGCGGCTACGCTGCTCACTGAATTCGACATTTTTGTGCATAAAGTGAGGGGGCTTGCGGCGATGTTGGCGGCTGGCAAAGAAGGAGCCGTGCGTGATCGTTTGCAAGTGAATGATATGAGCAAGAGCATTTATCGCGGCTATGCGATTGATGCGGAGAAAGAAGAGTTGGAATTTATTAGTCGTAATTTTGGCGGCATTGGGGAAGTGTTAGAGAAATTGCGCGTGGATATTATTGGCGCCAGCAAAATTCCTCACACTGTCTTGTTTGGCGAAAGCCCGAGTGGGCTTGGCTCTACTGGCCGCAGTGAGGAGCGTGATTTCGCGAAAACGCTTGCTGACTATCAGAGCGTCCATTTCAAGCGGCCCATCAAAAAGCTGATGGAGCTGATCATGCTGAGCAAGGAGGGTCCGACAAACGGAAAACTGCCTGAATCTTGGCGCATCGCCTTCAACCCATTGTTTGAATTGAACGAACGGGAAATGGCGGACGTAAGGGCGCGTGTGGCGGCTGTGGATGGCCGCTACATCCAGCTTGGCGTGCTGAGTCCCAAGGAAGTGGCGGACGCCCGCTATGGCGGTTCTGAGTGGAGCATGGAGCTTACTCTCGACCCAACTGTCATTCGCGAACTTCCTGCTCAAGGCGGGGGTGGCTCCACTCAAGGACGGGGTGGTTTTGCCGTGCCGCCTGGTGGTCGCGATCCGTTAGACGAAGAAAATGGCACGTTGCCAATGGATGGCAGTCGGGAAGTGGAGGATTCGGCTGGCTTGTTCTTGCCTCGCGATTTAGAGGAAGTGCGTGGAGACGTGACATTCACTGACAAGGAGTTGCATTCTCGCGCTGTTAGCGCTGCCAAGGCGAAGTTCAAAGTGTGGCCTTCGGCCTATGCCAGTGGCTATGTGGTGCAGCAATACAAGCAAATGTTTAAGAAGAAGCATGGATCGTTGAGCGGCGCCTTTAAAGGCGACGAAGGTGAAATTCATGCTGATGATCTTGAGCAATGGTTTAAAGAAAAGTGGGTGAGGATTGGTGCCAATGGTGAAATTATGGGGCCATGCGGCGGACGTAGTG
>RGUK01000321.1 GCA_010027825.1 bacterium | reverse complement strand
AGGTTTTGCTTCGCACGCTCAAGGATTTCGAGGTGCCAGGTAAGGCGTTTTACGGACATGCTACCTCCGACAAAAACTGGCGGCGTTCGGTAGGCGTGGCCTTAGCCCACAATCTTTTAAGTTGCTCCAATACTGTCGGCACTTTTACAACGCCGGCTGCTATAGCAATACCGCGCAGTGACCCCTTGCCTGCCTTCCTTACTTTTTCTTGGTCGGCAGCAGATAGTTTTTTGAATGTAGCCCTATCGGTATTGCCTTTAATCCAGCCTGGAATTGCAAGTAAAAGCTCCGAATCGGAACTTTTACTTGCCAAAACTTGTGTCACAAATTGCCTGCTAACCCCAATTTCGTCTGCAATTTCCTGCTGTGTTTCGTTGGGATATTGTTCTCTGCGCTGCAAAATTGCCTGCGTTTTAGTAACTTGACGAAGCGTTGGCCGCTCAACCCCAGAGCTAGTTAAAAGCTTTACGGATCCGACTATGCCCTCAACCTCATCAAGTGTTTTCTTGAATTCGGTAACGCAAAAATCTTCAAACGATGCAAACCCAAGCGCCTTCCAAACCTCGTACTGCTTAAGCTCGCTAACTACCCTTGCAAAAAAACCGGCATCCGTTTCGAGGATACTGCAAGCCTTTGGGTATTTGATGGTCGCAATCTCGACAAGCTCCTGTTGCGTCTTTGCCTCGCTAAGCGGCGTTAAATAATCAAAATGCTTTTTAATTGTTACGCGCATCTTAATTCCTCATAGCCTCAATCATGTTTGCCATATATTCAAAAACCCTTGCCAGCTCATCAGGCAAAAGCCTTTCGCGCTCGCCAAATCTTCTTTTAAGCTCTCCATTAATCTGTTTCTTAAACCTTCCAATAACAGTTGAGTTAACCTCCTGCATTGTTTTCGCCTTTATCAGCGCGGCCCTTCCAACAAGAAAATCAATGCTTTCAAGCCTCTGATTTACCAAAAGCTTGTCTGATTCTTTTTCCCCGATAATTTGCAAACCCTTCCTAGCCCATTTCTCAAGGGCATCATCGGCAATTTCGCCAACATAGCCATCGGCACGCATGGCCTCACGGAAGCGCTCCTTGTACTGCTCATTGATCTCAATTAGCTCCACCTTCCGTCTTTTTGGAATTTCAGGAATCTTGAACAAATCAAATTCAGGCATAATGCCATTCGCACTTTCGCAATCTTCCGGCGATGCGTTTCCCGAACTGTCCAACCAGCCATGAAGATTTTTGCCGGTATATTCGTTTAGCGGATGATCTGTGGGTATGTTAATAATACACGGTATTGTTTCAGCTCCTGCAACTATTCGACTGCCTCGTCCGTAAAACTGCTTATCCTGGTTGGCAACCCCAGAAAGCGCCTTTTTGCTGACTGGAAAAAGGTCAACTATTTCGCAAACAGGAATTGAGTCAAATCCCTCATTAGTGGAGTTTACTGACACAAGAATGTCCAGCTGTGGAGCAGGCCTTTTCCCATTAACTTTTTTGGGGCAAAACATTTGTTTTATTTTTTCATTTTCCAGATCGCTTCGGCCATTTATTCCTGTGCCCACCCAATCAACTGACAAAGCCCCGCTATCTGTCCCGGTAAGCATTCTAATTTGCTCGCAAACAGCCTTTGCGTGCAGGCATGACATGGCTCTAAAAAGCGCTTGAAGCTTAACCCCTGTCTCAATTCTTCTTTCCTGCAGGCGTTGCAACGGCGTTACAATCAAAGGGTGTATGTACTGCGGAGAATACCTTATTTCCTTTCTTTCCTCCCATGAGTCAAGGCCATCTGGCGCCTGCTCTAATAGCTCAGAAGTCTTGTAGTTTTTAACCTCGTTGTCCGGCATAATTGCGGTCACTTCATAATTGTAAGAATGAATAACCATTGGTTTTACAGCGCCCTCAGCCACAGCTTGGGAATAAGACACAGATAAATCAGGCAATCCAAAAACAGTATCCTGATTTCTTCTGTAAGGAGTTGCAGACATCGCCGCAACAAACGATGCTAGCGGAAGAAACGAAATAACTGCATCTCCCCAAGCCATATCAAGCGCATAGTGATGATACTCGTCAAATCCAAGCGACCATGCAGTGCCTGGAGTCGTTAAAAGATCTTTCATTACGTTAAGACCCCCGCGGCATGCGGCCTCCATCTGGTGTATGGTGCAGACAAAAACAACGGATGTTCCTTTTAGGCATGCCCTCAAATCACGGGCGCTGCGCTCAAAATCCCAAACCCCGCCGGGGCACGGAGCGCCAACAAGCTCGCACTCTGAGGCAAAATCATTTATGATTTGTGTCCTCTGAGTGTCGTTAGCCACAACAAGCAGAAGCCTGTTAGCTATTTGCTTTTGTACGCACTCTTTCCAGGCAAGGGCAAAACCAACCGACTTGCCGTAGCCCATTGGCCACTGAACTGTTAAACGATCCCCCGTTTTTATGGAGGAAAGTCTTTTAATTAATTCCGCCTGCCCCTTCCTTGGGACAAAGTTTTTGCTGAATGGCATGGTTTGCATAATAGTTGCAGGTTCTCCGTGTTAGTTTCCCCGCCATGGCTCCACGGAATCACATGATCTGCCTCGAATTCGTCGAGACGACCGCCACAACCAACACACTGGCCATCCTGCAGTATATAAAGCAGGGCCTTCTGC
>RGUK01000033.1 GCA_010027825.1 bacterium | reverse complement strand
CCGCGAGCTCAGCTGGATCGCCTTCAACCAGCGCGTGCTGGCCTGCGCACTCGATGAACACACCCCCCTGCTGGAGCAGGCGAAATTCAGCGCGATCTTCAGCAACAACCTCGATGAATTCTTCATGGTGCGGGTGGCTTCGATCAAGTCGCTGCAGGAAGCCGGCATCAGCACCCGCAGCGACGACGGCCTCACTCCCCTGGAGCAACTCGAGGCGATCCAGGCCCGGCTGCGGCCGCTGCTGGAGCTGCAGCAGCAGCATTACCGCCATTTCCTCAAGCGACAACTCCATGAACACGGTGTTCAGCTGATTGATTACGAGCGCCTCAACCCAGGCCAGCGGCAATGGGCCGACGACTACTTCCGCAGCGCCATCTTTCCGGTGCTCACGCCCCTGGCGGTGGATCCCGCCCATCCTTTTCCGTTCATCAGCAATCTCAGCATCAATGTGGCGGCGCTGATCCGCGATCCCGACAGCGGCCAGCAACAGTTCGCGCGGGTGAAGGTTCCCCAGAAGATCCTGCCCCGCTTCGTGCCGATTCCCACCGAGCTCTGCAGCCGCCAGCCGGCGCCGGTGTTCACGGCGGTGCCGCTCGAGCAGATCGTGGCCTTCAACCTGCAGCTGCTCTTCCCCGGCATGGTGATCGAGGGTCATTACTTCTTCCGCGTCACCCGCGATGCCGATCTCGAGCTGCGCGATCTCGAAGCCGACGACCTGATGGAGGCTCTCGAGGAGGGCCTGCGCAAGCGGCGCATGGGCGGTGAGGTGGTTCGGCTGGAAGTGGCCGATGAGATGCCCGATGAAGTGGTTCGCTTGTTGATGGAGGGCATGGAAGTGGAACCCGAGGATCTCTACCGGATCAACGGCCCCCTCGGCCTCGACGATCTGATGGGATTGCTCGCCATCCCTCTGCCGGAGCTCAAGGACAAGCCCTACAACGGCCGTACCGCACCGGCCCTGGCACGGGCCCAGCGCAGTGAACTGCAGGACGGCTCGATCAAGCCGGAGGAATTCGAGAGCATCTTCGCGGTGGTGAGCCGCGGCGACGTGTTGTTGCAGCACCCCTTCGATCTGTTCAGCACCTCGGTGGAGGAGTTTTCGTTGGAGAAGGTTGTTGGAATGTTAATCTATACGATTGAGGGCAATACGAGTGTGGGTGGTGCGGTTGCTTTGCCTGCCAAAAGTGCGGCTCGCAATGACGGCAGTGCCAGTAATAGAGAGGGTTGGATGGTGTGCCGGCGGGTGAGGGATGTGAAGAGTCTGCATGGGGTGATACGGTATGAGGGGGAGTGGACAATGGTTAATGGTGAAGGGTTAATGGTTAATGAGGTTGCTTCGCCTCCTACGGAGGCTCGCAATGACGGTTTGACGTAGGGTAAGCCCGTAGGGCGCAAGCATTGCGCCACTACGCAATGACGGAAAATAAATAAAGTTAAAATAAAATAAAAAAGATATGGGTGCGGTAAATATATCATTAGCGAATGGGCAGTTGGGTGCTACGGCGCAGCAGGAGGACGGTATAGTTGGCATGGTGCTGACAGGCGGTGTTGACGGCTATACGCTTGGCGAAGCATTGTTGGTAACGAGTGTTGCTAATGCCGTAACACAGGGGCTTACGGCTACCGGCAGTCCATTTGCCTATAGGCAGGTGGTTGATTTTTATAAGTTAGCCGGCGCGGGTGCCAAGTTGTACCTAATGCTTTGTGAAAATACGTTAACCCTTGTTGATATGACGGCTGCGGATGGACCCGCACACCAGCTATTGGAATATGCCGGAGGCAAGATTAAGGTGCTTGGCGTGATGACGGACGATACGGATGTGTATGGCGGCAGCGTGGTAGTGAGTGCCGGCATTAATGCCGATGTGGCGATTGCGAAGACTAATTTAGGCATATTGGCCGGGGTATGGTTTGCGAAGCAGCAGCCGTTCAGGGCTATAATTGGCGGTACAAGCTATGCCGGGGTGCCCGGTGATTTGGCTGACCAACTGACCGGCAGTAATAACCGCGTGGCTATATTGATAGGCGATACCGATAGTGCGCCGGGTGATGCCCGCGACCAGTGCTGCTTGGGCTTGTTGTTGGGCGATGTGGCTAAGCTGCCGGTGCAAAGGAAGGTTAGCCGAGTGGCGAATGGAGAGTTGCCGATAAATGTTGCCTACGTTGGCAGCATAGCGGTAGGTAGTGTTGGGCATGCTGAAGACCACAAAACAATAGAAACTGCCGGGTATATTACTTTCGCTACGTATTCCGGACAAGCGGGATACTACTTTAGCCCTGATTATATGGCTTGCGCTGGTACAGATGATTATGCGTTTTTGTGCCGTGGGAGGATTGTTGACAAAATGCATCGTATTGCATATAGTGTATTTGTTCAGCGCGTGGACGATGAGGTGAAGATAAATGAAGACGGCACATTAGATAACGCGTTTTGCGTGTGGCTTCAAACCCAAATGGAGAATGCCATAAATACAGCGATGGTTGCTAAAGGAGAGTTGAGCAGCGTGAATTGTTATATTGACCCTTCGCAGAATATACTGTCAACTAATGAATTAAATGTTGCGCTTACCGGCTTGCCGGTTGGCTATGCGAGTACTATTAATGTCGTTCTGGGGTTTACAAATCCGGCGGTGTAGTCTGAACTATGATTGTATATGATTTGTGTGAGTAGCTATGATTATTAATAAAAAGTTAAAATAAAAAATATATGGCAGTAATAAGTTTTTTTGACACAAAGGAGTTGGAGTGGAAGGATATAGCTGTAATGATAGCCGGGAGCAACTTGAAGAAGTTTACTAACGTTAGCTATGCCGTTAGTCAGGAAATGGAAGAATTGTATGCTGCCGGTGATGACCCGTTAGATATTCAGACGGGAGACAGAAAATATGAAGGCAGTTTGACGCTGCTGAAAAGTGCTGTTGACGATATGAACTTAGCGGCACGTGCTGCAGGCGGTCGCGATATATTGGATGTTAAATTTGACATTGTGATTACTTACAAGGCAAACGACAACAGGCGATTAATCACTGACACGCTTGTCGGTTGCAGGTTTAGCCAGTTTGAATTTAAGGCTGCGCAAGGTGATAAGAAGATGGAGATTGTGATGCCATTTAAGTTTACGAGGCTGCTAAGTAGGTAATGGTTAATATGGTGGGCGAAATCGTTGCGCCCCTACGAAAAAATAAATTTAATAACAATTTAAATAGGTTTAAAATGGAACAAAAGACGGTCAATATTACAAACGTAGAACAAAGAACCGGAGGTGGTGTGTTTAACACGATAAATTTATTGGAGGGCGAGGTAGGTGCGGAAAAGATAGCGGAATGGAAGTTAAAATATCCGGAGGGGATATATGCTGCTGTGAGTGCGGACAAGCATATAACGTATTTTAAAAAGCCGAGTATGCTTGATATCAGAGCCTCTATGCCTTGCCAAACAAGTGACAATATGCTTGGGCATATTGAGGCACTTGCCGACCTGACGCATATCGGAGGCAGCGAATTGTACAGAGATGAGCATCATACTCAGTTGCGCTTGGGGGTATATAATGTTGTGAAAGAGATGCTGCTTGGCACGGAGACACGACTGGTAAACTTATAGAGGAAGCTCGGAAAGGGCTTGACGAGACTTCCTTAGAATATGCACAAAGCCTGCTTATGGTATATATGCCCGGATTTGACCAGTCAAAAGCAACGAAAGAAGAATTTGCCATGCGGTATGCTCATTTAGAGCGCATACGGGCAGAAGATAAAAGACACAGCGTGTTATTGGTCGGTAATGATACCGCAGCCAAGCAAGCATAGTCAGGAGACTACGCTTAACGAATAAATTATTAACAAACTATGGATGGGGCAGTAGAATTTGTTTTACGTGTTCGGGATATGATGAGCGGAGGATTGCGGGGTGCTGCAACTACTGCTCATCGTAGTTTTAACGAAATAGGTGCGGGCATGGAAAGGGTTGCCGGCAGGGGGCAACGCATGGGCAGCCGTGTAGTTGACGCGTTGACGGGTATAAGTAACAGTGCTCGTGCTGCGACGCGTGAAGTTAGGCAGTTGGACGATATGTTAGAGCATACGGGTAGGCGCAAGTCTAACGGTATTGGTTTTATGGATTTTGTGAAGGGCGGGTTAGTAACGCAAGGTATAACGAGTGCGGTTGGCTTTGCGATTGAACAAGTGAAAGGGGTGATGACCGGTGGTATGGAGGCAGAAAAGCTGCGGGCACAGTTTGGCGTATTAGCGGGTAAGGACGCTGGAGGTGCTTTATATAAAGATTTAACAAAGTGGATAGGCGACAGCGTGTTTGGCACAGAGCAATACGCTAATGCACGTACCATGCTTGGTTTTGGCATAAAAGCAAATGAGGTGGTACCGGCAATGAAGATGCTTGGCGATATAAGCATGGGCGATACGGAGAAAATGGGCGGGCTATCGCTTGCGTACTCGCAAGTACGCGGTGCAGGTAAGCTGCAGGGGCAAGACCTCTTACAATTTATAAGCAATGGTTACAACCCATTGGAGGATATGAGCCGGATGACCGGCAAAAGTATGGCTACGCTTAAAGAGGAGATGGGTAAGGGGGCTATTACATTTGACATGGTGGCGAAAGCAATGGAGGCAGCGACGAGCAAAGGCGGTAAATATTACGGTATGCTTGAGCAAATAGGTAAGACAGACAGCGGGCGTTGGGAGGCAATGGTGGGCAATATAGGAACGGCAATGCAGGATATGGGAGAGAAGCTAAAATCTGTGCGCGGGCGGTTGATAGACTATGTTACAGAAGGGGCTAAACGCTTGCCGGCAATGATGGATAGGGTTGTGCCTTATTTGGAGCGGTTTGGGGATGCGATTTTGGAAATATCGCCTGTTGTAGAACAACTTGGCGGTAAAATGATGAGTGCATTAAAGCCGGTGATTGATTTTGTATTATCTAAAGAATTTACGAACTTAGTTGGTAATGTGGGTAGATTTGCCGGTGGCTTAATGGATATGGGGGCTCCATTAATAACAGAATTAACAGCCGTTATAGGAGGTCTCAGTCAACAGATTAACAATCTTTCAGATTATTTAAGAGGTTCTGACTTTTTTAGGGGAATGAAGGAGCATGCTTCATTTAGTTTTATACCCTACCCAATTAGGGCTAAAATGAAAATGGAACGAGATGAGAATCCTGAGATAAGAAATGCAAATACTTGGTTGGCGGGTATGGATTTTATAGATTTTCCATACCCTACGAGGGCTATGCTTAAAGGTAAACCATTGGTGCCTGCGCTGGCGGGGGTTGCATCTCCGGCTGCGTTGGCTCGCAATGATGGCAAGGGTGGCGGTGCAAATTTAAGTGCAAGTAATGAGGCGATAGTTGGCGGTGGGCGTAAGAATATTACTATAAATATTAATCACCCATTAGTGAAGCAGGATATAAAGGTTGAGGGTGCTGCGGATGCGTTCAGGCTTGGCTTGAGTGCATTTGAGGAAAATTTGGCACGCGCTTTAAATGGTATATCCATGTCATTAGGGGGGTAAAATAATTGTTAATATGGCTACGATAGATTTAAGTTTGGGTGATTTGTATGCTAAGGCGTTTGGTTATAATACAAATGCGTTTAAAGACAATTTGAAATATACGAATGTATACAAGGACGATAATAAGAATAAGCGCGGGAGCGTTGCGGGTGCGGGCTATTGGAGCTTCAGTCGGGAGTATTACCTGCCGGTAACTTTACGATATGTTCCTGCTACTGGAGGGAGTTATGTGCGGTATGAGCTTCCTCATCCGATAATTCGGTTGACGCAAGAAAAGACTATTATTTGTACTCCATTGACAGAGCGTGCAGGCACGGTTAAAGAATTGGTAAGGGAAGGGGATGTAGAAATAATGATAAGGGGGCTGCTTATCAGCAACGATAATGAACTGCCGGAAGAGGGTATGATTGCGCTACAAAGGCTGTATAAAAGCAGTGAGCCTGTGATTATAGAAAATGTGATGACGGATATATTGCTGAGCGAACACGGGTTTAAGGCAGCGGTAAAGAGTTTGAATTTTCCGGAGGTGCAAGGCGTAAAAGGGGTGCGGGGCTATGAGCTTTCCTTGATAAGCGATTCTGTATTTAATTTAGAAGAGATATAACAATTATGAAGATAAGTGAATTTTTAGGGATGGTCATAATGGTTGCGATAATGATTGTTTGCATTTGGGCGGTGGCGATATTGCCGATACCCTATCCATTTAAGGGCATAGCGATGATTATAGCGGTTTATTTATTGTTGCGATACATTATGCTTGTTTGTAATGGGCTGACAAAATGACAGATGTATGGTTAAATTGAACAGTAAAATAATAATAGGAAAATACTCGTTCAGCGGCGTTCACTATGTGAATGTTCGCAAGAGTGTGAAGAGCTATACAGATACTGCAACGATACAACTGCCTCACCGGTGGTATATTAAGAGTAAGAACGGTGTTATTGCTGAGCGTATGCCAGGCGATGTGGTAAAAGAAGGTGATGGCGTGCTGATAGTGTTGGGTTATGATGGAGACTTGCAGGTTGAGTTTGAAGGATTTGTTCGGGCTATAAGGGTAAGCGGAGAATTGATGATGGAATTGGAATGTGAGGGTTACAGCTATCAACTGCGTACAAAGGTGGAGGTAACGAAAATGTATAAAAATGGAACAAATGTAAAAGAATTGTTAGGACTGATAGCGGAACGAACAGATATTAGCATTGCGCTGCAAGAGGGGTGTAATATACCTTTTACAAGGTTAAAGGTAACGGCAGCCACCGGCTGTGATATAGTGGAAGAGATAAAAAAGTTGACGCAAGGAGCACTGAATTTATATTTTGTGAATGCCAAAACGCTATGGTGCGGTTTTACCTACAGCGATGCTGCTAAGGGTGTTGCTTCTGCTATGGGGGAGGTAAAGTACCGGCTGGGTTACAACTGTATTAAGGATAATAATTTGCGGAAGCGCGAGATAACGGAGCGTGTTCGGCTTATTGTCAATAATATGGGTGTTACGGGAGATAGGATTCAAACAACCGCAGAAGTAAAAAGTTCGGATAGGCGCGTGGTGGCGACATTGAATAATATAGGCGATGCTAAGTTTATGAAGGCTATTGCAGAAGAGGTGCAAAATACGCGCAATTATGAAGGCTACGAGGGTAAGATTACTGGATTTTTACAACCTTATTGTCAACCCGGTTGGGAGGCGACAATAGTAGATAAGGATTATAAGACGCTTACCGGTAAGTATCTTATAGCGGGGACAGAGGTGCAATTTGGGCAAAACGGAGCGCGGAGAATTGTAGATATAGGACCGCGCATTGGATTTAATTCTAAAGCAAAATAAAATGAGCATAAACGGAAGTAAAATAATAGATTCAATCAGGCATATTGCGAATGGCAGCGCAAACAGGCATAGTGTAATGATGGGCAAGGTGATTGCAGTTGATGGCAGTGAGTGTACTGTTCTTTTAAGTGTGGACTTGGAGGAGAATCCAACGGAGGGGGTGCTGCTGAATGGGGTTGAGATGTATATGGGCGGGGTGTACATTCGCCCGGCGGTGGATAGCACGGTATGGGTGGCGGAGATTGATGGACCCGGCAAGTGGGGGGTGGTGAAGACGAGTATTATTGACGAGTTTCAGTGGTCGGTTGGGGACCCGGAAGGGAGTAGAACGCAAATGTTGGTTAATAGCGATGAGGTTAATATTGTTAACAATACGGCAGGGGGCGATGGTACTATTATCGTTGCGCGGGGAACCGGGGTGCATATTGAAGTCAACGGTGTGAGCCTTAAAGATGTGCTTGATGGGCTGATTGACCAGATAAAACTTATTACTGTGCCTACGGCGGTGGGACCGAGCGGTGTTCCGGTTAATGCTGCTGCGTTTGATGCGGTGAAGGGGCAGTTGGATGGGATACTTGTCTGAACTGTGATTTTTGTGATTAAATGATTGGCTATGATTGTATAAATAAAAAGTTAAAATAAATAATAAATTTTATGAGTGATTTTTTTTCAGGAGATAGTGGTTGGAGTTCACCTTCGGATAGTAGTTGGAGTTCGCCTTCGGATAGCAACAGTTATCACCATACCGATTATAGTTCGCACAGCCATGACGCGCATAGTAATCATCATGATGTGCCTGTTAATAGTAACGATAGCGGGGACTTTGGTTTTTTAAATTCGCAGATGATGCAAGTCAACGATTTGCAAGCGAATAGTTCTGCTGCAGAACCGAGCAACAGCACTGCAGGCTATAGGGGCAGTGGGAGCTATGCGCCAAGAAGTAGCAGGTTAGCTGCCGCTCATGTGCCAAGAAGTAGCAGGTTAGCTGCCGCTCATGTGCCCCCTCAACGCATCGGTTGGAAGAGCAGTATTTGTTCTTTTTTAAACAAAATTAAAGACTTCTTTCTTTTAAAGTGATATGAAACAGGTATATGACATAATGACGGATGAGGATAACGACTTGCAGATAGCGGGAGGTGATTGGGTTGTGGATGAGAGCACTGCGCAGCATCAGAAGGCACTCATCGTTGACAGTAAGGGAGACTGGAAGCAACAGCCTACTGTTGGTGTTGGTGCGTTTAGGTTTCTGAACGATGAAGGTAGTGGAGGTTTGTTACAGGAGGTTTCTATGCAATTCATTAAAGATGGCATGACGATAGTGGGTGTAGGTATAGATGCTTTCGGAACATTACGAGCAGACGCTCATTATTAATAGTGAATAATATGGAGTATATAGTAAAATACGGGCAGAATTTGATTGATGTTGTATTAACGAATGCCGGAACAATGGAGGCAGTTATGGATGTGGCTGCGGCTAATGGCATTGCTATAAGTGATGTTCCGGAGGTTGGCGCAGCCGTAAATATTGGTGCAACCATAGTAACAGAACCGGCAGTGGTGAAGGATTTGAGGGTAAACGGCATTACAATAGCAACTTTAAATTCCTAATTAAACAGTATTTAAACAGCGATTAAATAATAATTAAATGGCAAGGACGATAGCGGTAATAAATGAGAGTTTGGTGGCTGCGAAGGAGGCGGATAGCCGGCTTGCGGGCTTGGACAGTACGAGTGCGACTGCGATATGGCGGTTGTGGCTGTATATAGTGGCGGTGGGGATATGGACGCTTGAGAAGCTGTTTGACAGCCATAAAGCGGAGGTGGCTGCGCTGATAGCCGCGCAGCGGGTGCACACCATGAAGTGGTATGTACTGAAGGCAAAAGCCTTTCAATACGGTTATGCGCTTCTGGAGGATAGCGATGTGTATGCGGTTGTTGACGCGGCTGCGCAGATAGTAACGGAGGCTGCTGCGGAGGAGATAAGCGGTGTGTTGCGGATAAAGGTGGCGAAGACGGTGAGCGGTGTGCTTGCACCGCTAAGCTCCGGAGAGCGCGATGCGCTTGCGCTGTATATGAGCCGAGTAAAAGACGCGGGAGTTCACCTCAATGTTACCACGCAAGATGGCGATGACTTGCATTTAGCATTAGAAATCTATTATGATGCCTTAGTGCTTAATGCCAGCGGGGAACGGTTGGACGGTACTGCGACCACGCCTGTAAAAGATGCGGTGAAGGCATTTTTGGCAGATTTGCCGTTTAACGGTGTGTTTGTGCTGAACCGATTGGTGGACGCGGTACAGGCGGTGGATGGTGTTACTATCTGCCGCGTTACACTTGCGGAGAGTCAGCCGGCAGGGGGCGGCGGTTATAGTGCGTTTACGGTTCAGGCTGCTCCGGATGCGGGTTATTTGGTTTTGGATGAGAGTTATTTTGACAGTAATGTTGGGTATATTGCTTATTGATTTGTTGGGTTTTACGTAGGGTTGCGCCACCTACGGTGGCTTTACCCTACGCTGATTTATCACGGGGCTTCGCCCCTTAAATTGAGGTTGCTTCGGTTCGCTTCGCTCCCTCGCAATGACGGAAATATGGGATATTTTGATATAAATTATGAAAGGTTGGGGAGGTTGCTGCTGCCGGTGCGGTTGCGGAAGGCGATTATGGAGGCATGGGTAGGCGTGCTGCTTGCGGGTGTGCAGGCGGTGTATGAAGTGTTTGGCACGAACAGGGCTGCGAATGTGTATTTGTTGACGCATACGAGCCAGGTGTGTTATATGGAAGCCGCGCTGAACGATACGTTTGACGAGAGCCTGCGGCGTATTTATATTATTGACCCTTATAGCGACCTGTTGCTGTATTTGGCTATGCGGTCTGAAACGGCTGCGCTACTGCCTTATGAGGCTCCGCTGTGGCTTGGGACGCGGGCAGAGACGGGCACTACGACTTATCACTCTCCGCGTTGGCTGTACACGCGTGATGAGGCGTTGGTGTATATAGGTTTTGATTTCTTTATTGTTATGCCAACGGGCTTGGGTTATGACAATGCGCGAATGAATGCGCTTGTGAACCGTTATCGGCTGCCGGGCAGGACTTGGGATGTGATAGTAATTTAATTTTTAACGTTAAAATATATATAAATATGAAATTAATTGATTTTACACAGCCGGGAGGCTTTCCGTTGACACAGGACGAGTTGGGCATAATGCAACAGAGCTATAAGGAGGTGTTGTTAGAGCTTATGAAGCAGGTTGAGACTTTTCCAGGTGGTTCTTTCGGTAGCAGGGCGAGACCTGTGGTGTTATCGGGTATGGGCAATTCTGCGGTTGGCGGTACGACCTATCGGATAGCAGCCGGCTATTATTATTATGGTGGTGAGATTGTTCGTATGCCGGAGACTGATTACGACATAAGTTTAGCTACCAGCCCAAATATATTGCACATCCAGACGATAGATAGTAATGAAGCGTTAACGTATCATAATGGCACCAGTGTGGATGCTATTACAGAGCGTATTGGCTCTCTTGTTGCTTATACTGGTGGTCTTACCATTAATGATACTACCTTTCCGTTTGGCGTGGAGCGAGAGTTCGCAGAGCAATTCGGCATGAAGGCGAGGCGAGGCAATGATTTATTTACACAATCCAATACTACCAGTAGCGGCTATGGTAGTGTTACTACTAATATAAGCTATACTGTAGATTGGCTGACGGGTCAGGTAATGGTGTATGGGTCGTTTACAACGGCGAATGCGCAGAATTTTAACGCCTCGCCTATTTTTTATGAAATAATTGACATAACGGGTATTAATTCGTTGGCGGAGCATCATTTTTCCGTGCAAATGAGCGATTATACTATTATTGGCGGGGCAGGGGTGTATATACCTACGCTAAACGCTAAGATAGATACTGATGGGAAAATAAAGGTGAAGTTTATTAAGCCATTAGTAGCTAATGTTATCAGCGGGAACTTTACGTTGATATTTCAGCGCGATAGGGTGGCGTAGTGATGGCAGTGGATTGGGGATAATTATGTGGTGGGTATTGGTTTGCCGTTGTTATTTTTGCCATGAAAACTAACTAATCACTATGAAACCGCCAATTACTTACTATGGCGGCAAGCAGAAACTTGTGTCTGTTCTGCTGCCGATGTTCCCTGTCCACACCCTTTATGCTGAACCTTTTGCCGGAGGTGCTGCCGTTCTTTTTGCGAAAGAGCGTAGCGGCGTTGAGGTCATTAATGACACAAATGCCGAGTTAATTAACTTTTACAAAGTAATGCAGCGCGATTTTGTGAGCCTTCAAAGCGAAGTTCAGATAACGCTGCATAGCCGCAGGCAGCATAAAGATGCGAGTATTGTGTATAATAATTCGCATTTATTTAACGAATTGAAGCGTGCTTGGGCGGTGTGGGTGCTGGCGCAAGAGAGCTTTGCGAGCATGATTGACGGGAGTTGGGGCTATGATAAAGCCAAGAGTACGACAAGCAAAAAGATTGCGAATAAGGTGCGGGAGTTTACACATGACTACGCGATTAGGCTTCAGAACGTGCAGATAGAGTGTGCGGATGCGGTGTATATCATTAAAAGCCGGGACTGTGCGGATGCGTTTTTTTACGTTGACCCACCGTATTTTAATGCCCACATGGGGCATTACGGAGGCTATACAGAGGCTGATTTTGAGCGATTATTGCAGGCGTTGGCGGGCATTAAGGGTAAGTTTTTGCTCAGTTCTTACCCGTCTGACGTGCTTGAACGCTACCGAAATGAGTATGGTTGGGGACAAAAAAGTGTGGAGCAGTACGTGAGTGTAAACAATGTGAGCGGTAGGCGGGGCAAGCCTAAAGTTGAAGTGATGACCTATAATTATGACCTACCTATACTGTGATGACTGAAAGTGCCCCCGTGATGGGGGCATTTTTATTAAAGTCATGTACTTTTCGTTTTGGAGGATTTGTACTTTTCGTTTTGGCGATTATATATAGGCTTTAGGGTCAAGTTTCATTTCAGTACTAAAAGCATTAATGGCTTCGTTATACTGATGATTAAAGTAATATGCCCTGCCTATATTGCTATACGCGTTCACATAATTAGGGTTAAGTTTTAATGACTTTCCAAACTGCTCTATCGCCTCTTTATACATCTTCTTATTCAGATATACAGCCCC
>RGUK01000320.1 GCA_010027825.1 bacterium | reverse complement strand
GCCAACCTTTCTCAATGTCGTACCCGGTCACCTTCGCCCGCATGTCTTTCATCGCATTCATCAGTTCAGAGATGGCGCTCGTAGCACAGTGGGCAACGATAGCCGATGGGCTGTTTTGCATTCCGTAGAGCCTGTCCTCGTGATTCCCAATCCAAAAATGCGTCACTTGCAGCTCTTTTAGAAAATTGATTCCAGCGTCGAAGTCCTCACGGATCGACGCCGATCTGTCTGTGGCGTTTGGATCTCGCATGGCTCCGGCACGTAAGGCAGCAAGATCGACCGCGTCGCCCAGGTGCATAACGGTATCTCCTGGGCGAATCCACCTCCGCTTCATCTCAAGTGCGGCACGGCAAGCGGCCGCGTTCGCCAGGTGTCCGTGGCTACAGCTTACGGCCAGCCACCTTTTCCACTTGCGGATTACTTTCATTTTTTGTCTGCCGCCGACGGGAATCCTTCCAACACGGCCAGAATCTGACGGCAACTTTCCCGTGATTGTGCCGCCACCACGCTCTCATCGCTCGCGCCGATCAGCGCAATTTCCGCGATCACGGAGAGCTGCATCTTTAACGTGTGGACGTAGGTGCATAGATCGAGCACTTCCTCCCAGGCATCCTTCCAGACGGGCCTACGCCAAAGCGCACCACCGTGCTCGTCTTGGCCCCGGCGATATTTAGCGTCTAGATCCCTGGTTAAATCGCGCAGGATCCCGGCCAGATGCTTCTCGTGTTCGGGCGTCACCGTGAACTCCACGGCCGGTTACTGACTAGGCTTGTGGCCTTGCTCTTTTTGCGGATGTCCTTGGCCTGCACTTGTTCCACAGGCTTGCGTGAGATGTCACGCCAGCTCTTGTATTTAGCCGACTGTAGGTGACCAGTTTCCCAAGAGATTGCGGCCAGTTCAAAGCTGACGCCAACGTGCTCGCCCAGGCGAAAGGCTGTCTCGTTGTCCCAGTCTGCGATCCACAGATCCGCGTTTTTGCCTGACTGCTTTAACGGCACCCAATCGAACGCGAGGCCGTAGTTGTGATAGCTTTCTCCTGGCTTGGCCTTAGTCACAATTCGGCCGCCAGCCGTTCTGCCTTTTGCATAAAGTGCGGCCTGCTCCTCCATCGTGCGACGGCCGCAGTAGATGAGCGGCTCAATCCGGCTCTGCACCATCTCGTTCACCCATCCCCTCACCTGTTTTTGAAAGCTGGCGTCTAACGAATCAATCGCCCGCAAGGTGCGGGAACTAGCTTCCGCGAGGCTGGTCACTGCCTCGCTCGCTCTCTTTCAGTTTCTGCCAGGCTATCAGATAGCGCTTTGAGCGATTTCGCAAAGGCAGGGCTTGTTTGTGCGCTCGGCCTTGTCCCACTCGTAGATGAAGTAGCTGATCGTGTCCGGGCTAGGCGGCGGGCCGTCCTGCGTTTGGGACGTGGTCGCACAGGAGCACAGCGCAAGGCTAAGAATCAGTAGGAGGGCGTTTCGTCCACCAGTCATTGATGTCTCTTTGCCTGTTGCGGCGTTCTTTTTCGATCGCCTCAAAGTTGCGCTGAAGCGGTGTTTTACGTTTTAAGAACCAGAGCACGATCCCGATTATCCCGCCCAACGCCGTAAGGATTCCGGCGATCATGGGCTGTTATTTGCGACTAAACTTGGACAAGAAATCGACGATCTTTTGCAGGGTACGCTCTGGCTCTTCACCTGGGATAAACGCGGCAACGGCTGCAACGGCTGCCAGTAGGGCGGTAACTGCGCCAAGGGCGCCAAGCCAGTCAATTTTAAGTAGTTGGGGGATGAGTTGTTCCATGCCCCTAGCGGGGTGTCAAAGGCTGAACCGACGCTTAATCAGCTCCCACGCCGTGCTTACTACTGCCCCGGATACCAGCGCCACTAGCCACAGCTTCGTTTTAATCGTGTGGGCGTCGCGCTCCATGTTAGTGAGACGGCCGTGGTACTCGCCCAAGCTGGCTTGTGAGCGTTCTAATAAATCCAGAATTACCGACTGGCGGGTCTCGATCCGGGCAATAGATTCACGGACTAAGCTTAGCCGTTCAGAAAGTTCAGCGACCTGGTCAGTGCTCATGGCGTGCTCTCGCTACCTTCCGCAATCCGCACCCACTCCACGCCGTCCTTATCTGTCCAGCGTTCGATGAATCCTTCCGCCTCTAGGTAACGGAGTGAGCCTTCCAGCTCACGCCATTCGGCTGAGTCGAAGCAGTCCATTCACTTTGCCTTCCCTGCGTCCTCGGCTGCGGACATATCGGAATATCGTGGCAGGCCGATGTTCTCGGTTGGTTGTGGCGAGCAGGAGCAGAGCAGAAGTCCAGCAAGGATTACTGGGATCATTGAATATCAAGAAGCCAGTTATCAGTCGCAAACATTTTCAATGCGGCAGACGGAGATGCAGTGGGAGCCACCGTTGCATTATTCACGCACTGAATTTCTGGGCCGAATCTGTTTGAGCTAGTTGAGTTTGTCGGGCCGCCGGTGAGGGTCAAAAGGGGTGTTGGTGATATGCTGATATTTCTGACAGTTGATGAATTGGCTCCGTACAGGTTAATGTTTCCAGTGCCATCGCTTTCGATCATACACGCAAAATATCGATTTGAGTTTGCTACGCTTGCAAATCCATTGGTTAACGTAGTGTACGATGATGGGGTTAA
>RGUK01000319.1 GCA_010027825.1 bacterium | reverse complement strand
TTGATCAATCGCGCAAAAAACGCATCGCTGCAGGCGCTGGCGTTACGCCCCAAGAGATAAATCAGATGCTACAAAGATTTGAAGAAAGCAAACAATTTGCTAAAATGGTAAAGAAAATGGGCAAGCTAAAACGGTTTTTCTGATATTTCATGATACCCGCTGCTTCCAAATGCTCAGTCTCAACGTGATTATAGTAGTCTGTGAAAGGATTCTTTAAAATGGCTGTTAAAATTCGCTTTAGCCGCATTGGTAAAACCAACCGTCATTACTGGCGTATTGTTGCTGTTGATTCCCGCCAACCTCGTGACGGTGCATGCCTTGAAAATCTGGGCACCTACGATCCAATCAAGCACGAAGTCGTGCAATTGCACGCTGAACGTCTGCAAGCCTGGGTCGCTAAGGGCGCTCAATGCTCCCCAGCTGTTGCTAAGCTGCTAAGGGCCGCTTAGTTCTGAGTATTGTGATACATCGTTGCAACACACGGCGTGCTGCAAGCAGGCTGTGTGTTTGTTTGCGCGCTTAGGGGAGTAAGCATGTTGAAAGAATTAGTCGAGTACATCGTAAAAAAATTAGTCGACAAGCCTGAACACGTAAACGTGTCAGAGGTCACTGGTGAGCAGTCAACTATCATCGAGCTGCGCGTTGCGCCAGAAGATCTGGGCAAAGTGATTGGCAAAGAAGGTAGAACCGCTCGCTCCATCCGCACACTGGTCCACGCGGCTGCTTCCAAAGAGCATAAGCGTGCGGTGCTTGAAATTCTTGAGTAGCCTGCAGGTTACTTGACCAACGATAAGCGTGGCTGGCCTCGTGCCAGCCATTTTTTTTGAGGAGTTCTGGACACCAGAGTTTTTGCGCCCCCGTCACCACCGGGGAACAACCGCAGTAGGAATAATTTTTCGAAGTAACCTATGGTAACAATTAGTATCATCTCCGTATTCCCGCAGATCCACGAGTCTTTTATCAGCCTGAGTCTCATCGGCAAGGCTAGGGAAAAAGGCTTACTTACGGTCAACTTGATACGCTTTGCTGACTTTGTAGAGGTCAAGGAGCGTATAGACCAACCATTATGCGGCCCAACAGCGGGCATGATCCTAAAACCGGAGGTCGTAGAAAAAGCCATCAACCACTGTGTCAGCACATACGGAGATGGTTTTAAAATATTCTTCTCGCCGCAAGGAACCCAGCTCTCGCAACCCCTCCTACAAGAACTAGGAGCCAAGCTTTTTTCACACGAGCCTGCTCCACAAAAATCATCAGCACACCACACGCACATCATTTTGGTATGTCCGCGTTACGAGGGCATGGACGCGCGCGTGGAGGCGACCTATGCGGATGCCGTTATTTCTATCGGCGATTACGTCCTGATGGGAGGCGACCTGCCAGCGCAGGTCATGCTTGAGGGCCTGTTGCGCTATGCACCGGGCATCGTTGGCAATGCTGACTCAGTAGAACACGACTCCTTTACTGGTCCCTTTTTAGACCACCCCGCATACACGCTGCCGGTCACTTGGCACGGTCAGGAAGTGCCTGCAATCGTTCGTTCAGGCAACCATGAAGCAATCCGAACCTGGCACCGGGAAGAGGCTTGCCGCACTACCCTGCTTAAACGTTTTGATTGGTTTGCCAGCAGTAACCCTGCCCCCACCGATACCGCACTTGCTCGCAAGCTTATTCCACCCCATTATGTCGTGTTGATGCATGACCAAATTAAGCTGCCTGACGGACGGATTGGCACAACCTCGGTCACCTCAATTGATATCCACGACACGGCACGCTCATGCGCAACCTATGGCGTTGAAAATTTCTTTATCGTTACGCCGCTCACGCAGCAGTTAGCCATTGTACAAACCTTTTTGGACTTCTGGCACTCTGCTGAAGGGCAGGCATACAATCCAAGCCGGTATGACGCCGTCAGACGCGTACAAACCGCCACCAGCCTTGCTGTCGTGCTCGAGCGCATTCGTGCTGCAACAGGCAAGGAGCCCGTTATAATCACCACAAGCGCGAAAAACATTTCACATAGTAACATCATCGACTTCCATGACCAGGGAGCCGTTTGGCAGCACGACCGTCCCGTCGTGTTCCTATTCGGCACAGGACAGGGACTTGCTGACGAACTGGTCGCGGCAAGCGATTATTTGCTTGTTCCCGTCAACGGAATGACAAATTACAATCATTTGTCGGTCAGATCGGCAATGGCGATTATCCTGGACCGTTGGCTGGGGTTGCAGCCTCGCCGGCGCCGCCTGCCAACCGCTATGGCCCAGGTAGGTGTTGCCAAAAGCGAGAAATAACAGTATTCTTAGTGCCTCAGAAACTTGCTACTTTACAAGAGGATTCCATGAAAGCCCGTGGTTTAACCAGAGAAACAATTTTGAACATTGGACAGACAGAACGCAACTTCCCCGCCTTCAATATCGGTGATACCATCGAGGTTTCACAGACGGTAAAAGAAGGTGACAAAGAGCGTACCCAATTGTTCACTGGTGACGTCATCGCCATGCACAACAACGGCATTTCATCAACAGTGACTGTCCGTCGCATTGGTGCTAACGGCGTGGGCGTTGAAAAGATTTTCCCTTACTTCTCTCCTGGCGTTACTGGCATCCGCCTAGTGAAAAGCGGCATTGCACGCCGTGCTAAGCTCTACTATGTCAG
>RGUK01000318.1 GCA_010027825.1 bacterium | reverse complement strand
TGATGCCTGCAGGCATCATCTGCGGCATGCAATGACGTAACCAATAACCCGATGACTAATCCTAAGCCAACCTTCATATGCACCTTTCTACGAGCAAAACTGACATGGTTGGCAAGCCTATCAGAAAAAATCAATCTTGATCAGAGTCAAGATCATCATCGGACGCTGAGTCCAGATCAGTGGATGCAGCATCATGGTGATTGCCTATAGGCGCTAGCCCGACTGCCAGGCAAAAACGGTTGCAATCCTCGAGCGTTAAGAAGGCGAGCGTAAAGTTCCTGCCTTCACGTCTCCGAGTGCGGCATTCAATCTTAAAAACAGGAAGCAATTTTGTGATCAGATTAATTTGCGCAGCAGTCCAAAATGTTTTGACGGCAAAATAGCGTCCGTCACGTTCTGAGAACTTCCACCCAATCTTAACCCGCTTCATTTGTTTGCCATAGAAAGCAATAATCTTGGCGACAATCTGCCCTGCTGCCTCCCTATGATCTTTATAACATTTGGTGATCATTCCCACAAAGGCGTCGGTAAGACAGGACTGAGCAACACCCTTATGCAGCTCCCGCCACAAGTCATATAGCTCTGGCGACATCCCAGCGCGACGCTCTTGCGCTATACAGGCGGCTGCAACGAAACGGGGTTTTTTAGCAATCGCTTTCCCACCATCATGTTCAACAAAGCTGACAAACAAGCCTTTGAACAAATGCAAGACATCATGCACATCTTCAACAGGGAAGCTCTGTTCTGTGTTTTCCGCACCAAACATGGTGGGAGCCACCAAAGCCCCTACGAGCAAAAACAACACACACCTACCAGCAGCTTTAATCATTAAGTCCCCTTCTCCCGTTAGATTTTAGTCAAACGGCTAAATTGTATCCGAAGGGGATCAGCGACTCAAGCTCTTTTATTGGCAACAAGGTATTTTATAAACGGTGCAGGCGTTCTTTTATTTGTAGCAGCTCGTCTTTAACCATGGCGATGTGACGTGCATGCTGCTGGCACGTAGTGCATGGCACAAGCGTTGCAACAGCCGTTGCTGGGGCAACAACCTGCGTATGAGGTGTTTCAACAACTGAATGCGCATGGTGTACTGGCTCTGGCATAGGCAATGCGGCCTGCGGCAAGGCAGGTAACGCAAGTGGTTGGGCGGCAAGGGCAGCTTCATGCTTAGCTTTTTCTGCAGCACGGCGTGCATCTGCGCGCTCTTTAAGCACGATAGGTAGCTGCTTGCGAGCGCCCTCAATCGTGTAGCCCTGATTGTACAAAAGATCTTTGATTGTTTGGAAGGTGTGCAGGTCATCAACGGTATAAAAGCGGTGGCCGCCTTCAGAGCGAGAAGCAGCAAGGTTGAATTCCTGCTCCCAGAAGCGCACTACGAATTTTTTAACTTTGAGCTCATTGGCAAGGTCCCCGATGCGAAACTGCCGTTGACCCATGCTCACGGTATGGTTCTGCATGCCCCTCTCCTTCCCTGGATAACATGATCACAACCTGCTTAGGTTGTACCACATCGCCATCTTTGATGGAAATAGTTTTGATATACCCGTCTGACGGGGCACATAGCTCATTTTCCATCTTCATAGACTCGATTAGGAGAAGCGCTTGCCCTTGTTTGACCGCTTGCCCAACCACCACCATGACGCGCGTGACGCGGCCCGCGAGGGGACTATGCACATGATCAGGATTCGCATTGCTCAACGCAGGCACTGCCGCTTGTTGCAGCGTTGCCGGAACAAAGCGTGCAGCAGGTTTTTTTGTCGGTTCCTCGACCAGAACCACCTGGTTGGTTCCCTGATGCAGAACCGCGTAGACATCATCGCGCTTGCAAATCTGCACCTGCAACAATTGTCCCTGGCATATGAACGATAGCACACCGCGCATAGCATCGTATTCAAGCTCCTGAATGGTCAGCTCATGTTCATCACCGGTCGGCAGCTGTAGGTGCGCTACCACGCTGCCATTTGGTTTGCGCTGGAGCGTGTAGGTCATCTGCACACCAGCAACCAGAAGCTTTTTTACCACCATTGTTGCTCCTTCCAACGACGTTGCTGTGCTCCTGGCAAGCTCTCGTGCTGGGACTTTTCTTGCCCCTGGGCGTAGCCCAGCAGTGCCACGGCAAGGCCGGCAAGCTGCAGCTCAGCTGCGTTGGCCTCCCCCTCGACATGCTCGAGCGGCAGGTCAGCCGCCAACGTGCGTACCAGATCTCGGTCCGCCAGTAGCTGTGTGTGAAAAGCACCTTGTGCAAAAAATGGTGCCGCTAGCAGGTTGCGCAAGAAAAGAGCATTGGTGGTCAGGCCATGAAAACACGCATGCGCAAGGGCATACTGCATTACCTGCTGTGCGTAGGCGCGCGTGGGGCCAAAGGTGATGAATTTGGCAATCATCGGATCAAAAAATGGTGAAACAACCGCACCAGCATGCAAGTCATGCTCAATGCGCAAAAAAGGATGCTGCGGCAGGGCCAGCAACTGGATAGTGCCAGCGGCAGGCATAAAATTATGTTCTGGGTCTTCAGCATACAGGCGGCATTGAATCGCATGCCCATGCTGCCTAATGCTCTCTTGCTGCAGCGGCAAGTGTTCCGTTTGCGCCAAGGTTAACTGCAGATCAACCAGGTCAAGGCCGGTGGTCAACTCGGTCACCCCGTGCTCCACTTGCA
>RGUK01000317.1 GCA_010027825.1 bacterium | reverse complement strand
CTTGCTTCGCGCCTACCCTCTTTAAGCACCTGGGCAGCTTCTTGTTTGCCAGCATGAAGCATTTTTGTAGCAATATCATCGCCTTCACGCGCACCCAGATCAACAGACTGCAGAATAAATACAACCAACAGTAATCGTAGATTTTTTTCCATAAGACCCCGCCCCTCAAGGTATAAATGCATTTTATTACAGGGCTTTTGCCTAACTCAAGATAATTGTGGAATACTGCACCAGCGTGCTGTTATGGCGAACTATTAAGGAATTATGATGTCACGACGATACTTTACGTCTCGACCGCTACTTCTGGCAGGCGCCGCCCTGGGCCTGCTTGCAATTATGCTTTGCCTCTATGTGCCACTCAAATGGTACTGGCAAAATCAAAGCGCCGAACAAACAGCACGAAGCACCCCAACAATGACCGTGTTTGTACACGGCACTTTCGGATCTTTGCTTGGTTTTTTAAGCTTTTCAGACGTTCTGAATGACCGGATCTCTGGCTCCCTGTATCGAGCAGCAACTAAAAAAATGCGCATGGATGATTTTTTCTTTAAAGACCAGCCAATCCTTGACCGTGGCCTCAAGCGCGTGCGCCCAACCATGGACCTAGCCGAAGCTGGCAACAAAAAATACGCAGCTTTCCCCCTCGCAAAAGCATACGAGACTATTGCCAAAGCCGTCCACCCGGATCAAGAGCACGATTTGTTTTATACCTTTGGATGGACCGGATCGATGAGCCAGCAAAGCAGGCGCTTTGAGGCTATTCGTTTTTATAATGCCCTGCAGGAAGAATTAGCACAACTAGCAAAAGACGGCATGTATCCGCGCATTCGCCTGGTTGCGCACTCGCATGGTGGCAACTTGTGCCTAAACCTTGCTGCTGTCCAAATGGCACTGCAAGCTGGCACCTTTGATCAAAAACACGTCTTTAGTTCGGACCCCGATGAGCAAGAATCGGTTGAAAAAATGAGCGCACTCTTCACTGAATTGACCACGCAGGAAATTGCTAAAACTCGTGTTGATCAGAAGGTGTATGATTACGTGCCACAGAAAAATTCTCTGGTAATCGATCAGCTGATTATGCTCGGCACGCCGATACAACCAGAAACCGAATCATTTTGCTACGCCCCCATCTTCAAAACAGTTTACAACCTCTACTCCGACGAAGATGTTGTTCAGAAAATAGACTGGGTAACCTCGAAAAAAGCGCTCAGTAGCGCGCGCATTACGAAAAAACCTCCCCTGTCGCTGGTTAAAGCCGGGCGCATGGCACGCGTGGTGCAAGCGCGCATCATTGCGCACGAGCAGGCAGCCAAAACTAAGCAGGCATCGTTGGAAGAAGAACAATCTGTCTTTACGCAGCTGCTCGCAGGAAAAAACATTTTTGTACGCAACAGTGCCGACCCAACCCATAAAGAACTATGGTTCTTTTCTTGGGACGATGTTCCTCAAACCGTGGCTCTTCCTATCGCACCCTTGCCAATTTTGGTACTACTGCCCATGATCACCAAGGCTCTTAATCAACAGGCTTTTACCAATGCTCTTGTGCGCTTAGAACAAACCGAAAGCACCTTTAGTGTGGTTGCCTCTGAAACCAAGAAAAATCTTTCGGCCACCGTCAGCATGCCACGAACAACCCTCAACACGCTACGCGAACAAGCGCGTGCGTGGGCACCAAATGATCCACACGGCAAGCTCGAATTTGAAGCAGTCTACAAACACGTTATTGGATAACGCCCCTGGAAAAATCGTAGCTTTTTTTTCCTGAACCGGTATCATAAAAACCTGCATCTTTCGCGGATATCAGTCTTGAATGCGCCGTTCAGGAGGGCATTAATGAAGTCACTTACAAACCGTGCGCAGGCACTGTTTTTGGGAACGTTGTTTGTTGTTTTTTCAGCCCTGCAACCGCACGGTGATGCACAAGTCATCAAAAACATTGTGGTTGAAGGAAACAAGTACGTCAAAACTGACGCCATTATCAAACGCTTGCCGTTTCGTCAAGGCGACACGCTTGATGAAAGCAAAAGCAGTACCGCCATTCGCAATTTGTATGATCTAGGCCAATTCAGCCAGATCCGCCTGGAAAAGGATTGCGAAGAAGGGCCAACCACGCTCTTTGTGGTAGTCGAAGAAAAAAAGCTGCTTGAAAATGTTGTGTTCGCAGGCAACAAAGCGCTCAAAACACGCGAGATAAAAGAGAAGCTGCGCTTAGAAAAAGTAGCAACGGCTGACGATGAAACCTTGCACCGCATTGCAACGGAGATAAAAAAGCTTTACCAAGAAGAAAACAAGCACCATGTCAGCATTGCCACCAAGCTTGAAGCAAACAAGGACAATCCCGATAAGGTAACCGCCCACTTCACGATTACCGAAGGACACAAATCCTTCATCAAATACGTCAACTTTGTTGGTAATGATCACATGCCCGCTCGCAAACTACGCGGTGGCATTTTCACCCGTGAAGAGTGGCTCTTTGGGTTTATGGACAGCTCAGGCACTTACAACAAAGACATGCTGGAGGCAGACAAACACCGCCTTGAGTATTTCTATCGCGATCACGGCTACCTGCAAGCAAAAGTCTTCAAGACCAAAGTCGATTTCAGCGACAATACCCGCACCATCAGCGTTACTTTTCACATTAAAGAAGGCCCCCAATTCTTTGTGCGCGC
>RGUK01000316.1 GCA_010027825.1 bacterium | reverse complement strand
CTTTAATGAATAAAGGGCTCGAAGTAATAGAAGCCCAATGGTTGTTTGGCCTTAAGCCCGAGCAAATCGACGTCGTAGTCCATCCTCAAGAGAGCTCTCCCCTGCTTCTAGCTGATGGGTTAAGGGTCGTAATGCTTCCTCAAGCAACTTAATAGACGCAGACATTTTAGTCCCGCTTGCAGCCGCGTTAGCAAAGAATTTGATTTGCTGTTGCCAGCACAAATATGCCCGTCCAAAAGGCAACAAGGCCAAGCGCAAAAAGATCGCACGCTCTTTAGCGTTCCTAGCCGTTGCTTCTTTAAAACCATGCAAGGCTGTATGCAGTATGGCCTGCTTGCAGAGTTCATCCTGGTTGACCAAACTGTATAGAAAATCCCCCAGGGTGATGATCGGGGCAAATGACGAGACAGCAAATGCGCGCACCAACGACTCCTGCGCCATATCAAGGTCCCGCCACTGCGCTGCATCGCCGTGGAAAAAAGGGTCAAAACCCCCCATGACACCGATAACAAGATTTCCGTACACCGGTTCCGGCTCACAACACCAGCCTGGGTCACTGGCAGCAGAAAGGAATGACCCTCCGCCACACCCGGCAAGGCCCAAGAGAATCACGCGTGCCAGCATTCCCATTGCTGTGCCCTCCCCATCTTTTTGAAACTCTATCCTCTCCTCGGGGCTACTACAGCCTCTTTCTGTATCAACGCAAGCATCTTAGACCGTATGTGCGCAAGAATTTTCTCTACATTTTTTATATCGCCAGTAGGCGCAGCTCTTTCTAGAAGCCCCACCGTTAACTTCAAGCGACTAGTGAAGAACTGCCCAGCACCCATAACCAACCCAGGTGGAGGCTCTTTGTCAATCGAACCAGTCGCCTTATTGCGACCTTCCTTATCCCCACGCAGAACGACGCAGCCCTTGATCAAGATGGTTTGCAGCCTGCTTAACGCAGGACACCGAGTTTCTGATAGCCTGTATGTGCCCACGAATCTTACCAAGCAGGACGTCCTCTCCCTTCTTGTCACCTTTCACGAGCGACAAGCCCATAGTCAAAATGTTAATTTTTTTAGCCCTCTCATGATGATCAGGACCGTAGGCAAATAATGCCATAATCAACAAATCCATGCGCGCATTCAAGCACACGCCGGTGCAATCTTCAACTAACGTCTCCTTGCAAACATCGACAAGCTCCTCAATCAGCCGATCAACCAATAAATCCACACGCGTTCTATCTCCCGACAGCAGCGTGTCAAAATACTGTTGTGCCGAGAAAGTAGAGAATAAACAATTCCTCTCAAACATCCCTGCACTCAACTGGGTAAAGCATACCCCCTTGTCCTCACATACAACTCCTGGCACATAGATCACCTGTAGGGGATCAACCACGTCAGTCGCTCCGCCAGGAGAGGGCGCAGCAGCAAAAATAGTGCTTGAGACTACGGACAAGGCAAAAACAAGCTGGTATCTCATGTTGTCTGGATCTTTCGCAAAGATGTTAGCAATCTTACCAAGTCATGTTCGTGTTCAACCTCATCGGCAAGAATACTCAGAATTATGTCGTAAGTTATGGGGTCTTTTCCGTCGACCATGGCAAGCAAGCGATGGTACGTTTGAATAGCGCACTGCTCCCCTTTAAGATTTTCTTCAAGAACTGCCTGAACATAGGCATTTCTGGTGGCATCGTAACCACACCCCGCGTGCGTATGCCAGTCTGCGGGTTTAAGCAACGGTGTACCGCCAAGTTGGATAATCCTGTCAGCCAATAACGTTGCATGTTTATGCTCCTCTCGCGCGTGCTCTTCAAGTTCGGCTGCGACCTCAACGCGCATGGGGCCTTCCACCAACTTAGCACATAGCCAGTACTGGTAGTAAGCGATCCACTCATCAGCATAAACACGGTTTAATGTTTTGATTAGTTCTTGTGTGTCGATCCCCACAATGGTAATGCCGACACGAGTTGCTTGTTCCATTGGTTTCCTCGCTAATCCTTTTTGTATGGCGCCCCTAGCTTATGCTTATTCGTCCCTGCTTTGCAAGAGGGTTGCTCAATGATTGCATACAAAGCACGATCTGTGGCACGCTTTAAGTAATAAAACTGTTCTATCTTGGGGGGACATAAGATGAACAAGGGCTTTACGTTAATTGAGCTGATGATCGTTGTAACGATCATCGCATTTCTGGCAATGCTTGGCTTACCACACCTGTTTAAATACAAAGCAAAAGCTTATCAGGCAGAAGTCGCCATGAATCTTGCATCGCTGCATACCGCTCAGCAAGCATATTTTGCACAACACGGCAAGTACACCCCTGTGCTCAATGGCCAAGACGGTCTTGGCTGGAAACCTTCTGGCTACAGCGAAAGTGCAAGCGAGCAGAATTTTAACTACACCTACGGTTTTAATGTTGAAGGCGCGCAAGAAGGGGTGCACTTCTTTACCGGCAAACTAAAAGCAGGCAAAGAGGCGCTGGGGCAAACTGAAGCGACCGCTACTAATTTTACCGCAGGAGCAGCCGGCGATGTAAGCGGCAAAGGCACCATGGATGTGTGGCAAATCACAGAAACGCGTGAGATAAAGCATGTGAAAAACGGCCTTGATTGAGTCGAAGCGTTAAGAGCCTCCGCACGCACGCGCGAGGCTCCAAACACTCTCATTACTCTCCTGACCCTAATCCG
>RGUK01000315.1 GCA_010027825.1 bacterium | reverse complement strand
CCATGCGGATAATGTCGTCGCGGGTCATTTCGTGATACTCCTCATGCAGCAATTGATGCACTTCGGTAAGCGCGGCTTTTCGGTCATCGCGGGTCATTGCGTTCCCCATTTGAACTCACCCGTCTTAGTGTCATAGTGCGCACAATCGCTTCTAATTGCTTCAGTTTGGGCAGTCCGTTGCGCAAGTACGTATCCGGACCACGCTCCAACCAGTAACGCGACCAGCGCAATCGCCACTTCCTTACGTATACCTTTGACATTTACATCAACCTCTCCGACGTTCACTGTGTTCCTCCAAATATTTTCATGAGATACGCGCCAACCAACATCCCAAACAGGAACAAAATGATTTCGGCCACAATCACGTCGATCTTGTAAAGTTCGTTATCAGTGCGTAACTCTTTAATTACGTCTTCCAGTGCTTTGATCTCGCGGTTCTTGCGATCCATCGCGTACTCGTAAATGCGGTGCCGCTCTTCCTTACTCACGTGACATCTCCTTGCGGACTTGATCTCGCACTAAAGTCAGTAGTTTGCACATCACACGGGTCTGGTCCCGTGCGTTTTTGTCTGCGTCGTACTGCGCGGCGTAAACATTGATGAGATCCCATCGGATAAATTCCAACTGATTGTCCTCACCAATCTTGCACCATACCGTTTCGGGCACAGCCACCCGCTGTTCTTGTGGAACTTCTAAATAAGCAACGCTTTCTTCACCCTTGTTGGGCGGTAATGCGGAATTCATAACTTCTCCAAATCGGTAACGATTTCTTTAACTTGTCTGCCCCACGGAGCAAGTACGTGTTCACGCGGATACACACGCACGGTGGGATACCACTTGTTCAGTCTGCTATCGACGCTCACGCGGTTGTTCCAGTACCACAACTTGTTGGCATCAAGCAGATAGACAGGCTTGCCCACTGCCCCTGCCAGATGCACGTTGACGTTACTCACAGACACAACGAACTCACACAGGTCAATCAACGAGCACACGCTGTCGATATCGAAGAAGGTATTAACAGGCGGGTCGATGATGTCGGGGTACTCTTGCAAATCATTCACGGTTTCGCCGTATTGAAGCGATACAAACTTGTATCCGCGCTTATGCCCCCACGCCAGCACCGGCTCCAAGTCCTCCAACGTGCAGGACTTGTGCTTACCAACCATCTTGGCAGTGCTTGCCCACGACAGACCAATCAACTTGTCGTTGGGCTTCACTCCCGCCATCTTGCGTATCTGATCTGTGCGATCGGTGTCTGCCTTGACGTAGTTCTTGGCGCAGTACGAATGAATATCGCGCACTGAATCAATGAAGTAAGAACCCAATGACGCGATCGGGATATGGTAATCAAAGTCGGTAGCGTTAATCTTGGTATCGTGAGGGACGAATTTAATGTTGGGCATCCCACGCTGAAGTGGTGCGACCAAGCGCATATCGACCATCGCCGTGACGCTTTTCACACGCGAGTTCAGTTTGTTGAGCAGCGATGCGTAGATGATCTGATCGCCCAAGCCCTGCTCGGGCCACACCAGTATCCGGTCACTACTGGATTGATACCCATGTTCCCACTGCTTCTTGCCAGTACGCAGTCGGGGCGATTTAAATGTCTTGCTCTCCCAACGCTTCTCGTAGAGCGGCCACGCGCCTCTGAAATTGTTTTGTTGCAGTCGCATTAGCGCGAGTGTCCACGCAACATCGGCGTCCTTCGGGTTCATGGCGTAGGCTTGTTCAAAGTCAGCCATCGCCTCGTCCCATCGGTGCATCTCCCAATGACACCGACCACGCTGTAGATATGCTGCAGTCATCGCGGGATGTAAGTCGATGATGTTCCCGTAGACCGCAGCAGCCTCGTCGAACTTGTCTTCATTGGCGCGCTTGATCGCCTCGTTGAAAACGTAGTTCGCCATGTCGTGAATCGACTGTGGTTTATCGCTCACCAGTAATCCCTCCCGTTTCGCTTCGCCCCCCATGAGGGGGGCGGGCCATGTCTCCAAGTTTCAAAGTCCGGTCGTCGCCAACCGAACAGTGAATTGAATAGCCATGCGAAAAGTTTCACGCGCGTACCCGTCGCTCGATCTCGCGCTTGATGTAGAACTCGGCCTTCTTCAAGTCCTCGACCGGATCAGCACCGATCTTCCGTCCTGCACGGGAGACGTACTTCACCACGTTGAAGAGATATGCGTTCTCGGTCAGCCCCTTGGCCTCGGCGTAGTCGAGGAAGTCGATGCCGCCCGTCTTGTAATGCGGCGGGTTGTTCACAAGGTCGGTTTGATGTTTGTCGAACGCTTCTTGAAATGCTTTATTAACTTTTATTTCTGCCAAAACCGCGTTCATATCCTTCGCCGCCGCAATAATCTTCGACGGCTTCTTAGATTGACGGTTCATCTGCCACTTGACGGTGTGGACGTATGCGTTCGACACGCCGAGTGCTTTCGCAATCTCCAACGCGCTCTTACCCTTGACCAACATCCGCTTGATCTTACTAACCTTACTCATCGCTCTAACTCCTTGCGTAGGGTCTCTACGTTTGTTTCATCTATGACGAGAGCGCGCCCACCAGCCTCTCGGATTTTCTGCAACGCTGCTTCCTGCAACGCTGTGGGTTTCTTGCCTTTTGCCTTCGTCTCAACTGCGAGGAATTGACCTCGTATGCAGACCAAGAAGTCGGGTGTACCGGCGTTGCCAAACCCAC
>RGUK01000314.1 GCA_010027825.1 bacterium | reverse complement strand
GAAAAGAGACATAGAATCAGATTGCATTCAATCTTATGTCATCTTATGTCTCTCTTGCGCCGTGAGTTTCGCGCCAGTTTTCGCCAAACTTGACACGCGGGGCAAAAACCGGCGTTTGCTGGAATAGCGTTAAGTTAGAATGTTTGTAATCTTCTCTTTTGCTTTTGCTATCACCTTTGCAGCCTTTTCCTCTGCAGCAGCTGCGATAGCTTTGGCCTTCTCATCTTTCTTTTCCTGCACAGCTTTCTCCTTGGCTTCGTGTGCAGCCTCCTTGGGAGATTGAACGTGCGGCCGGGTCAAACGCGCCCAGGTCTCTGTTTTGCATCCGAAACAGATATTCTGATTATCCTGTGGGTGATCGGGTAATGGGAAAAGTCCATGCCAGTTGGTGCCGCCTTGTCGCGGAATAAACAACGCCGCAGCCTTGCAGCTTTCCCAGTGCGTGTTGGCCTCCTCACGCGATCGAACAATGAACTTGTGCTCTTGGAACTTTGCAATCGTTTCCGCCATCTGTTTGTATATCACACAGAGAAAAGTTTTTGTCACCTTTGGGTTTTAACCTGCAAAAGTGACGGTAGTTGTTACAGTATTTTCTGTAATACCTATAGAGATGCCGTTTGAGTTCCCAACTTCGTTCCAATCTAAGACAGCATCCGGCGCAGCAAAATCAGACAGGACTCTGGGCATATACCGCACACATATCAACCGTATCTCTACAGAGACCGGCATCACAACAGTGAAAGGCATCGTAGCAAACCCGTTGGCGGTCCTGGCTGCAATTCACAATCTTACACCGCGTAAAGAAGGAGAATCTGACAACGCCCGAAACACCCGGCTCCGAGTCTATTTCTCTGCACTCTTCACATATCTTCCCGCAGAATACATTGCAGTAAGCAATCCATTCTATGAGGCATTTAAGACGTTAAAGAATTAGCTCAGCGCTATGAGCTTTGTCCGATATTCCTTAGATTGAATCTCATTCTTTATAAAGACTTTCTTTTTGATTTGCGTTGGCTCTACAGTGACAGCTTCTGTGTCAGACTCTGATTCAGCAGCTGCTTCCTTCTTGCTGAGCTCATCCATCAGCTTCTTAATCAGTTTATCTTTGTGCTTCATCTCATCCTGTTGCTCTAAGATGAGCCTGGCCTGTTCGCCCAGCTTCTTATCTTGCTCCTCTGCCTCAGTCTTCATCGTAAGGAGTTGCCCTTCAAACCTACGCTGCATCTGAACTTCTTTCCGCTGCAGCGCCTTCTTATAGCCTTCTATCTCCCTGGTCATTATAGCGGCCATATTTTCTGCGGTCCTCTCTACTTCATCACTGCTATCGGCATCGCTGTCTGACTCTGGCTTTTCAAACCCAGGAATGTTTGCCTCTTCAAATAGCTTCCACACTTTATCAATATTCTCCCCAGCAGACAATGTCTTGATTTTTGCAGACAATGATTTGAGAGTTGTCAGGAGATTGGCCTGCGTCATATCCACAACACATTTTAGGGAATCATCAAACTCCACCTGAAAGCCGTAAGGAGAAAGGATTTTATGGATACTGATAAACATATCCTCAAAGGCGCTCGAGGAATTAAATGGGGTTTCTGTTTTCGTTTGCGTTTGCGGAGCAGCCGCAACCGCCGCCGGTCGGGGCTGAGCAGGAGCAGACGCAGGCCCACGCTTTCTCTTCTCCTTGCATGTGTGAGTATCATAGACCAGAGTGCTGGATTTCTTGTGAAGCTGTGACTTCTTGATGAAATGCCCACATGCAAAGCACACGCCGTTGTGACATTTCAGCGTCCCGGTTTCTTCTTTCACGGCTTGATACAGAACATTTGGATTGACTTCAGACTGCCGCCATTCTATGTTTGCCGGCATCGGCCGTTTCAGAATCTCTTCCTTGTCCTTGTGAATGGCCACGATGTGGTCGTGCAGGTGGTCGCTGCGTCCGGAGTAATCACACAGTGGGCATTGCAATACACTCCCAACCGGCATCCCTTTATAAAGGGCGTAGAAATTAGTTACCGGTTTTACCGCCCGCTTCACGCCGGGGCAACTTTGGCGGCCGCGCAATCGGCCTTGGCCTTGGCTGCGGCTTCAGCAAAAGACATACCCTCTTTACGATACTTTCCGACAGCCAGGGCGTAGGCGTTGGGCTTGCGGACGGCCTTCGGTGCCGGGGCTGCCGGGGGAGCAATCACCGGGGTAGTCGGCGCAGAGACAGCCAGCGGTTTGGGCGGCTCCAAGATGGCTACCTTCTTGAGTCGCTTCGGAGGCTCCTGCACAATTGGGACAGGTGCAGCAGCGGCAGCAGCAGCGGCAGCGGCTTTCTCTGCGTTTGCAGCTTCTATGGTTGCCTGCATGGCCGCACGCGCCTCATGGAGTTTTGCAGCCTCAGCATCAGCCTTCTCCTTGGCTATTGCTGCTGCGGCCTCTGCCATTGGTTTCTGTGCTGCTGCGTGCGCCTCCTTCTTTGCAGCGGCTGCCTCTGCGTTTTTTGCAGACCGCTGGGGGAAACGCTTTTTCTTAGGAGCAGGAGCGGCTGACGGGTCCGCAGCTTTTGGTGCGGAATCGACCGGAGCAGGATTTGGGGTTGGTGGATGGTCGGGCAACAGGACACGCATCGGCATTGTATAGTCTATATAGAGATTATTTGTTGGGCAGTTGGGCTGACACTCCTGTCACACCGCCAGGCAGCGTGACTCCTGCTG
>RGUK01000313.1 GCA_010027825.1 bacterium | reverse complement strand
GCAAGTTATGCTTGAGGCTGACGGCGAAATTTTGGTTAAAGGGCCCAACGTGTTTGTTGGCTACTTTAAAAACCCCGACAAGACCGCTGAATGCTTCAACCGCGATGGTTTTTTCAAAACTGGCGACATGGGCTATTTTGATCAGGACGGCTTTCTTTTTCTTAAGGGCCGCAAAAAATATATGATTCTGGGTCCTGGTGGTCAGAATATTTTCCCCGAAGATATTGAAACGGTGCTCAACCTGGATCCAGCGGTGCGCGACAGCTGTGTGCTGGGGGTGCCAACAGCAGGGGGGCATGTTGCTATAGAAGGGGTGCTCTTACTGCGCGAAGCTACTGCTGATGTGCGCGCGATTATGGATAGAGCGAATGCTCAGCTTGCTGCTTACCAGCGCCTGAGTGCGTGCCATAGCTGGCCCGAAGATGACTTCCCTCGCTCAGTGACTCGTAAGATAAAGCGTGAAGCAGTACTTGCTGCCCTGCAAGCACAAGCAAAAAACCCTGGCAGCGCCAATGATGCAATAACGCCATTGGCACGTTTGATTGCCAGCATTGCGGGGGTGAGTGTAATGTCGGTTAAGCCTACTGCCAGCCTCATGCACGATTTGCATTTCGATTCACTCATGCGCGTTGAGCTGGTCAGCGCGATTGAAGAACAAATGCATGTGCTTATTGATGAAACGGCCATTACGGCAAACACCACAGTTGAGGATGTGCAGCAGTTGGTGCAGTCGCCACAGGCTATCAAAAAACCGCCGCGCGCTGCACGTTGGCCGCGTGCGTGGTGGGCATATGGGATACGGCGTGGTTTACAGGCCGTGCTTGGTGCATCCGCTCGCTGGTTTTTTCGCTTGCGCGTTGAGGGGGCTCAGCACCTGAGCAGCATCCAGGGACCGGTTATTTTTATGCCAAATCACGTCTCCCTGCTTGATGGGCTTATCATGGCAGCAGCGCTGCCCGGCAGCATTGCTGCACACGCGGCTTTTGCGGCAGGGTATGATGTTTTGTACGGTCAGTACCGGTGGTTTGCGTCCTTTGCCGAGCTTGCCTTCAATGCGTTTCCCTTCCCGCGCAAAGAGTCTGACCACATTGGTACGGGTTTGCAAAACATGGGCGGCATTCTTGATGCGGGGGAACATGTGGTGCTTTTTCCTGAGGGCACGTTAAGCCCAGATGGCAGTTTGCAGCCCCTTAAAAAAGGCGCTGGCTCGCTTGGTCAAATGATGCAGGTGCCGATCATCCCAGTCAAAATTATCGGTCTTGCACAGGTAGTGCCGTACGACAAGCTGCTGCCCCGTGCGCGCGGCCAGGTGACCGTGCGCTTTGGCGCGCCCATCATTATTGATCCGCGCACGCCCCAGGATGAGGCCTTGGTTATAATAACCAGGGCGCTTGAGAACCTTTAAAACTCCGCGTGTCGCGGGGTACGTGGGAATGGGATGACGTCGCGGATGTTTTCCATGCCTGTGGCAAAGAGGACCAGCCGCTCCAGTCCCAACCCAAAACCCGCATGGGGCACGCTGCCAAAGCGGCGCAGGTCTAGGTACCATTGGTATGCTTCCGGCTGCAGGTTCATAGCACGCATACGCTGTTCCAGCACATCCAGACGGTCTTCTCGTTGTGAGCCGCCGATGATTTCGCCTACCGATGGCACTAGCACGTCCATGGCTGCAACCGTCTTTTGGTCGTCGTTCATACGCATGTAAAATGCCTTGATCGTTGCTGGATAGTTAATGAGGATAACTGGCTTTTTAAAATACTCCTCGGCCAGGTACCGCTCATGTTCTGACTGGAGGTCAATCCCCCAGGAAATAGGGTATTGGAATTTTTTGGGCGCCTTTTGCAAAATGCTTATGGCATCGGTATATGGCAGTTGTTCAAACGGGGTGTTGATGACGTGCTCTAGTTTGGCGATGACCCCCTTTTCAATGAACTGATTGAAGAAGGCCATATCGTCAGGGCACTTTTCTAGCAGGTAGCGCAGGCAAAACTTTAGGTAACTTTCAGCAACCGCCATGTTGTCATGCAAGTCAGCAAAGGCCATCTCGGGCTCAATCATCCAAAACTCAGCCAGGTGGCGCGAGGTGTTAGAATTTTCCGCCCGAAAGGTTGGGCCAAAGGTATAAATATCGGATAATGCGCAGGCGTATGCCTCGCCGTTCAGCTGCCCGGAAACGGTCAGAAAAGCGGGCTTGCCAAAAAAGTCCTGGTTGAAATCAACATGCCCCTGCGGCGTCTTTGGCGTGTTTGCCAAAGGGAGGGTAGTCACCTGAAACATTTGGCCAGCGCCTTCGCAGTCGGATGCGGTGATGATAGGGGTGTGCAAGTACACAAACCCGCGCTCTTGAAAGAAGAGGTGCGTCGCATGCGACAGGGCATTGCGCACGCGTGCCACCGCGCCCAGGGTGTTGGTTCGTGGCCGCAAATGGGCAATAGTGCGCAAGAATTCAAAGGTATGCTGTTTTTTCTGGAGCGGATAACGTTCCGCATCGCATGTGCCAATGATTTGGATGTCGGTCGCTGCAAGCTCAAAGGCTTGCCCTTTGCCGGCGCTTTTCACCAAGGTGCCTGTTGCTGCAACGGAGGTGCCGGTGGTCAGGGCGGCGAGGGTAGCATCATAGTTTGGTGCATCAGCGCGGTAAATTGCTTGCAATCCTTGGAGCGTGGAGCCATCGTTTATTACAATGAAGGAAAAATCCTT
>RGUK01000312.1 GCA_010027825.1 bacterium | reverse complement strand
TTCTTTCCTCCATCGTTTCGCCATACTCGCCTGCTAAAAGTGCCTCCAACTCTTCTGGCTTCTTAGTTTGCTCCAACTGCCCATTCTGCGAATCAACCTTACTTTTCCCATCCGTCAGCCCCGCAGCATCCGTGCCTTTTTTAGCCAAGTCTCTGGCCCAATTACCATATTTATTCCCAAGAGCACTGGTAATGGCCCCTGCAAAAGGCAACGCCGCAGTGCCAGCCGCAGTAAGCGCTGCATTTATCCCCGCTTCCGCCGCCTGTTTCGCCGCCCCATCCAGCCCCGAAATCTTACTCATAATCCCGAACGGATCAGCCAGCTTGGGCATCAGCGCCACGGTTAGCCCCACTACCCCCGTATAAAGCCCTGCCATGGCAATAATTAGCATGTTTTGCATCGTCCAGGCCCGCGGGCCGGCGGTGGCGCCAATCATTTCATAAACAAGTCCGCCTAAATAATTTAGGAACAGAAGTGTAACCGGCACAAACTGCAGCACAAAAGCAGCTAAAATTGTAACCATCAGCATCCCCGGTGCAGTACCAGGGGCTATAACCCCTACAATCAGTAAAAAGGGCGTCATCACAATTAAAGCCAATAAACTGAGCTGAACCAAAATGGTAATAAACCCAATATAAGCCTGTGCTAAGGGGCCGGTAAAGAAAGCGCTGAGGGTAATTAAGACCTCACCCATAAACTGGGCAACGCCGCCGGCAAAGCCAGTCAGGGGGTTCCAGGCAATACCTACTTTGCCACTATTTTCAATTACACTCCGCTCGGGATCATTTGGGTTGTTTCTTTCCATAGCTGCTGCTGAGTTACGCACAACAAGGTTTAAGGTTGCCGTTAAAAGCTTCAACCGAATGGTCTTGCGGTCAACTTTACCTTTACCCCCAGCAGCGGTTACTTCATCTTTGATAATCTGGTTAAATCGTGTAGCAAGACTATTTGCCAAGCGTTCTGAATCACGTTTTAAAAGACTCTTATTTGTTATACTATCAACCGTAATTGTCAGTGTTTGGGGGATGCTATTCCCTGTTTCATCAAGCAGCATCTTTTCCATTGGCTTTAGTGCATTGCGCGTTCTTTCACTGATAAACTGCAAGGCCCGTCGCGCAAGAAGTTCAGCGTTTTGCTTGCAGTCATAAGTCTCCTGTGCGGCAACACGTACTTTTGCATCATCTCGAGCAGAACCCGTTGTAGACGTAGATAAATCAGTATTGGCATCACCAAAAACCACAGGCATATCTCTGATTTGCTGGTAAACTTTTTGGAAATTCTGCCAAACACCCAATTCAGACGCGTTTACATAAGGGATAAAAAGTCCATCCGAGCCTCTAATTTGTCTAGGTAAGTTGTCATTAATTCCTTTTTCAACCGATAAGAAAGTAGAGGCGTGTGTTCGCGGCTGGTTTACCAAGGCCGATCTCGTATTTGCTACGCCTCGGCATGTATTAACGGCTGTGTTATTGTTGTCAAATGCATTATAGCACCTGCGTAATCGTGAGGCATAAGGATCTGCCTCTTTTAGGTCTTGGTGTCGCACCAAAAAGAACCCTGGCCCAATCTGATTGTTAGGCATAACAGTCTGGAAAAAGTTACCCATATTTTGTAAAGCCTGTTTAACTGTAATCGTTCCCGCAGTACAGCTAGAGGCATTGCCTTCATAACAAATTGTTTCTGTCCCACCATTCTCCCGATAAAGAATCTGTAATTTTGTTACATATTCAGAAATATTAAAACTGCTTGAAAGTTGCGAATCTTCATCCGGAAAAATAATCATTGGCGGTGCCGATTGAGCATATGTCGGGTCTAAGTACTTAGTGCGCAGTTGGCTCCATACACTCTCCAAAGTCTCAGGTGCGCCTGTTCCTTTAATTATTTGCGCGGGGTCAAATGCCGCTTGCTTGGATGTTTGTAGTTCAGATAAATCAAGAGAGCATGATTTTTGGCTATGCTTTTCAAGTGCTGCTAAAAAAGATTTATCCGCAACAACCAACCCATTATTTTCTAGGTTTTGGTTGGCTTTCATTTCCTTAATTAAATCTCGCCACCCTGCGCTTTTAAACATATCATCAACAACCAACTGCATCCGACTGGCTACATCAATCGCCGCAACCTGCGGAGAAAAACCATAATATTTATCTCTCTCAGGCGCTGTTTGTTCGCCTTTCGCCGCAGCCTGTTCACGGCCAAAACTAAACTGTGCCAAAGTCTCAGGGCTTTGGTTAATCGGCATCAGCAACAACCGTGACCCCGTCGGATTAAACAGCAGCAAAATCAGCAAAATAGCCCAAGCAATCAAAATATCTGGGCGCCATAAGCCTTGATTAAAAACAATATAAATCGCCCCCCCCAAAGCTGCTAATAGAGCTAAAATACTAATTGCGCTGGTGCCAGCCTGCCCTGAAAATCCCCCAAACAGATAGCTCTGAGCAATATAACTGCCCCTAATCAGATTCTCTCCCACTTTATCCGGTCCAAAGTAAGGAAACGCATATTCCTTAAGCCCCGCCTGCACACTCGTCGCCCCTGGCCCCTGCTGGGCCAAAGCATCCACCGCTAGCACCAGCAAAAGCAAGCAAAGCCCAAGCAGCGGGCCAATTTTCCACAGGGCGCCAATTTGGCGATTCTTCATAGTTTTATTATGGGATGCTCCGCCTCATCCTACAAGCATTTTTCGCGTAAAAAAGCGCTTGC
>RGUK01000311.1 GCA_010027825.1 bacterium | reverse complement strand
CTTAAGCAAAAGACAGCTCCAAAGATCAAACCTATTTCTTATCTTATCTAAGCCAGCAGCAGCTGGACCGGTTGCTGTTTCCTATTGGCGCTTATCGCAAAAGTGAAGTGCGTGCGCTTGCCCAGCGTTTTGATATCCCCAACCAGCACCGGCCCGACAGCCAAGGTATTTGCTTTCTGGGCAAAATAAAATTTGCTGACTTTGTTGCCCACCATCTGGGACGCACGCAAGGTGATCTGATCGAGTTTGAAACGGGCAAGCTACTTGGCAAGCACGATGGCTTCTGGTTTTACACTATTGGTCAGCGCAAGGGGCTAGGGCTTGGCGGTGGCCCTTGGTTTGTGGTCAAAAAAGATCCGGCCAATAACCTTGTTTATATTTCGCGTGATTATCACAGTCACGATAAGCCACGTAACGAGTTTGACATAGAAAGTGCTCATTGGATTAGTGGAGTGCAACCTGGCACAAAAGAGCTGCTGGTTAAAATTCGCCATGGTGAGCATCGTTACCGATGCCAGTTAACATTACTTGCAAATGGTCGTGGACGGGTGGTTATCGATGGTAATGATCAGGGGCTTGCCCCCGGTCAGTTCGCCGTTTTTTATGATGGCGATATTTGCTTGGGTTGTGCAGTCATCAGTGAGTAGCGCGGCGGAAGGTTTTGGCATGCGTGAAACCGGCGTCCCTGCTCATCAATTACTCACCTAAATCGATAAAATTCCAACTTATTGCATTCTCTGGATGGTTGGCATAATCATTAATAACAGTGATGTTTTTTAGTGATAAACCTCTATTCCTGAGGAGTCTTCATGACTACATACAAGCGATGCCTATCGCTGCTCGCAAGCGCCGCAATGGTTGCTGCAATCAGCTACAGTACGGTGATTGCAGCTGCTCCTGCGCTGGTGGCAAGATCTACTGCTTCTGAATCCAACAAGATGCACACTTTTGCAGAGTGGGATGATAGCTGGGCGTTCCCTGCCGCCACTCCAGGCCAAGCGACTATTGAATTTACGGCGCAAGAAGGCAGCTCTCCTGCCGGGCTGCTGCATGACATTACGTTTTGTTTCGCGCCTCAGCAGTTTAAAGATACAGGATTAGTGCCGGGCAAATATCCACCAGATGCGCCAACAAATATGAATATAATATTTGTGGCTCTTGGAGGTTGGGGCAACACACAATCAACAGTGCGTCAAGGTGTGAGTGTCCAAACCGATCTACAATTGTTTCCAGGTACTGTGCTGCCAGGTCAGCCTGGGGGTGCCGTTGATGTGCGTGTGCTTGTAAACCAAAAAGCCCAATGGATTACCGCTTTTGTTAAAAAAGCTGGTGAGCCAGAATCCAACTACGTGAAATTGCTCGATTACCGTGGGGCTGGCAAATTACCAACTGCTCCATGGAAATACTTCTCATTCTCTTCATACAACAATAACGTGGCGTACACAAACATCAAAGTTGGCACGCTGCCAGCAGAGAGCTCGGTATCGCACATCTCGTCTGCTGAAAGTTCCTCCTTCCCAACCTGGTCGGAAGACTGGTCCCTTCCTAACAATGGCGTAGGCCGCATTGAGTTCACCACAGCTGCTTCAAGAGACGTCTATGTTGGCTTGAGCCCTGCACGCGGAGATAAAGGCGACAACAGCTGGTGGTTGGCATTGGGAGCCAATTTCAACGCCACTGTCTTGGCCTTCGAAAATATCAGCAAGAACGTGGACAACAGGAAGTTCTTTGTTAATGCACAATTGCCAAACGGAGTGACGGGTGGAGCTGCCGCATTTGGTGGCGCTAAGCTTGACGTGCTTCCACCTGCTGGAATGATGGATTTCCGCATTGATATCAATCAAACCAGCGCAATGGTTGGCACGCTTCCAGCTCGCACTGTTATTGTGCAGGCTCGTCCTGCTGGTCGTGGCGACTTCCAAACACTTGCCACCCTGGGCGATCAGCATATGCCAGCAGCCCCTTCAAAATACTTCTCGCTAAGCACCATGAGCGAAACGGGTGTTTTCAGTAACATCCGAGTAAGCGGTATTCCTTCGGGCGATGCACCTGCTGAATTCTACGAAGAATCTGGTGTTGTTCGTGCTGTTGCCGTGGGTGCATCTCGCATCCTTGCTGTTTCTGAAGATGGCACACAATTGCTTAGCTATGACGATACTTCAATGGCGCCAAATCCATGGGCTCCAGTCGTGGCAAATGGCCTTGATCCAAAGGCGATGCCAATTGACGCTATTGCATGTGGCAGCGATCAAGCGGTCTATGTGCTTGCAGGGCCAGCAACAGGTGGCGACCGTGGGGTTGTGTACAAAGGTTCCTCTGTTGACGGTAGGACCTATACCTTTAGTGCAATGCCATCAAGCAACGCTGCGTTGAGCATTATCGCAGTTGCTGCTGGTGACAGCAATAACGTGTGGGCGGTAGATAGCGACCACAACGTGCTTCGTCATAATGGCATGGACTGGGCTGTCATCACCAAGGGAGTAGCATCTGATATTGCTGTTGGCAGTGACAATTACGTTGTTAGCGTTAACACCGAGGGCGAAGCATATAGCTACGCTGGCGACGGCAAGGGTTGGACCAAACTTCCTGAGCTCCCACAAAGCGCAGATATTGATCAAATTGCTGTTGGCAGCAAAAATGTAATCTATGTTGTAGATGAGCATTCAGCTGTCTGGGTGCTGGGCGCCAGAGGTTGGAGTA
>RGUK01000032.1 GCA_010027825.1 bacterium | reverse complement strand
GGACTCGATACCCGGCGCATCCAAAATTGCCCGAGCTGGACCGATTGACGAGTCCAGACATTATTTGGGACAAAATCGAAAAGATCGAATTGCTCGGTGTGCTGCCGTGCTGGGATATCGAAGTTAGCGGAGAACATAATTACGTCGTTGATGGGATTGTAAATCACAATTCAACGTCGTTAGCCGCGCACGGAGTCGTAGTCGCCAACTGTATTCCCTTTTTTAAGACGTTGTACGTTACGCCGCTGTTCGAGCAAATTCGGCGATTTAGCAACAATTACGTGCGGTCATTTATTGACCAATCACCGATCAAAAACCAATGGTGCGGCACGGACACCGAAAACAACGTTTTACAGCGGTCATTCAAAAACAAGTCAATTATGATTTTTTCGTTTGCGCTATTAGACGCAAACCGAGTGCGCGGTGTGTCCAGCGACCGCGTGGTGTTAGACGAGATTCAAGACATCGATCCGGATCACATTCCGATTATTCAGGAAACGATGTCGTACTCGCGTTACGCGCTGACGCACATGGCCGGAACGCCAAAAAGTTTAGACAATCCGTTAGAGGGTTCGTATCGGCGCTCAAGCGCAGCAGAATGGTTTATTCCGTGCGAGTCGTGTCGGCACTGGAATATTCCGTCTATTGAGCACGATCTGGACGCAATGATTGGGCCGTATAACGTCCATATTAGCGAGAAGTACCCGGGCACTATTTGCGCTAAATGCCGAAAACCAATTAATCCGCGGCACGGGCGTTGGGTGCATCGTTATCCAGACAGGCGGTGGCAGTTTGCTGGTTACCACGTGCCGCAAATGATTTTGCCGTTGCACTTTGCTGACCCAGAAAAGTGGGCAACGCTTTTGCTTAAACGCGAAGGTTTCGGCAACATGACGCAAGCGCAGTTCTATAACGAGGTGATGGGCGAAAGTATCGACGCCGGCCAGAAGTTAATTTCGGAAACAGAGTTGCGTGCCGCGTGTATTTTGCCTTGGGCTAACGCCAAAGAACCTGACAGAAAATGTTTTGAAAATTTGACGCGATACAAACACCGAGTTTTAGCTGTTGACTGGGGCGGGGGCGGGGAAGCCGGCATCTCATTTACGGTATTGGCTGTACTGGGTTTCCAGCTGGACGGATCTATTGATGTCATCTGGGCCAAAAAACTATTCATCGGCGGCGATCATCTAGCCGAAGCCGTTGAGTGCATGAAATACAGCAATTTGTTTAATTGCGATTTCGTGGCGCATGATTACACCGGCGCAGGAACAGTGCGCGAGACAGTCATGGCGCAAGCAGGTTTTAATCTTGACCGCGTCATGGCTATGCGGTTGGTACGCAGCGCGAGCCAAGATTTTTGTGTGTACAAAGCGCCTACGGCAATTAATCACCGCGCGCACTACAGCTTGGACAAAACGCGCTCGCTGCTTTACACGTGCCAAGCTATTAAACTCAAGCAGGTAAAGTTTTTTGAATACGACTGGAAATCCCAAGATCAGCCAGGACTAATTGCAGATTTTCTAGCGCTAACCGAGAATAAGCAGGCTACGCGCAACGCTGGCGATATTTACACGATTACTAGAAACACGTTACTGTCAGATGATTTCGCGCAAGCAGTTAATTTAGGCTGCGCAGCCTTATGGCATATTAATGACGCTGTGCCAAATTTTGCGGAGCTAGCTGGCGTCGCGCGTTTGAGCGCTAAAGTCATAGCTGCCGAAAACCCCGACAATTGGGCTGACGACGATATGGCCGGGCAATTTTTCAGCGGTTACTGATCTTTGTCCTCAGTACTTTTTGGGCCTTCGCCGATCACTTCGCGCCATGCGAGTCGCGAGGCGGTGTCAATATCCGCGCCGTTTTCAACTTTCTCCTTGACGTTTTTGACTATACGTTTGCCTTGTTTGGTAATTTGGAATTCAAAATCGTTGGTTTCCGAACTAAAACAAACATCAACAAGTCCCTGCTTGCCAGCAAACTGAGTAACATTTGAAAACACGCGCATTATCAGCGCCGCCATCAAACTGCGAACTTTTTCTTTACCCTTTTCGGGGTTATCGGCGCTTATTGCGTAGCAGTCGGGCTTTAAGACTGCATGTTCGAGCACAATGGTTTTTGTTTCAGCCAGCGATAAAAACCGACGTTGATGCTTTGTCACCTTCATCGGCCCAGTGGGCTGACAATCTTTTGGCAAATTTGCGCTGATAAATTTGTCGAAAAGAACCAGCGCTATATCCCGAACGCGCGATAACTGTTTGCGATGAAATCTAAATTCACCGGGTTCGTTCGTCAAAATTAAAGCCAGACGTAAAATCAGTCACGATTAGATTCCTTTTGTTTACTTCTTGTTTGCCAACAGCGCCGCCTTTGCTACGGCGGCGTCATACTTGCCGCGTGCCAGGATACGCGCTTTGGCGGCGTCTCGCAATTGCGCGAGATGATCGACGTAGGCCGGGTCTAGCACCGCTGCCGCCTCGGCCGAGCTAAAAGAATGTGGCTTGCCGGTCAGCTTGTTTTCTGTTGCCATGATGCGCTCTGTGACAGTCATCTTTACGACGTGCCGAGTATCTTCAAGGGCCATTTCGGCGTGAACGGCGTCAGCCAGCGCACTGGACAAAACTACAATGTCGTCTACGATCGTTTCAACGTCGGTCATTTTTGTTTTCACTGAGTTCGGTTTTTAGGTCAGTCAGTTTAGAAATAGCTAGCTCAAGCTGCGCTACACAATCTTCTCGGCGCCCAAGTGCGTGCGCCAGCTCAATCGCCACGAAATAAAACAGCGCGTCGCCGCAACTGCTCAAGGTATCGCAGCCGACGCGATTTACGTAAGCGTATATGCTTTCGTCTGCGTTGGGCGGCGGGATAGGGAGAATTCTGGCAAACTTATAAGCCGCGCAAACTTCATTTGCTGATACTGGCGGCGCAAGTTTTAATACCCGCAAATTTACGTAATCGTTTTGAGAAATCGAATTGTCACTGCTCGTCATCAATTTTTTGACGTAATTCTTGCCGCGTAAGTTTTCGTTTTGGGAACTTGTCTGAGTGGCAAATAAGACAACGCGCCTTACCGCATCCGCCAGCTCGTCGCGATTTTCTAAATCGGCCCGACTCTGGCGAGCACCACGCAAACGAAAATTCTCGGGCGTAGCCGTTTAACACGTCGAACAATTTTTGCCGCGACCGCATAATGTTTGTTTCTTGATGATAGCGTCGCATGTTATGCGCCCTTTACGTTACAGGGCAAAGCAGCACAGTCTTGCAGTCACAACGCCGCGCGATATTTACAACACTGTTCCTGTACACTGCCACAGGTTTGTCTTTTTTAATGCGGCCGCCGGTGATCAGTGCCTGCAGTCCAAGTTGCGCAATGCCGCGTTTACGGTATTGTTCGTCAGTAAAGCACTCGATTGTTTGCGCGACGATGTCACGGCCTTTAAATTTTTCCGGCCACAACCGCGTTCCGACCCAGCCAACGAGTGTTTCGTCAAGCCAGATCAGCGCTAGAGCCATTTGTGGATGCGGGCCCGGCGTTGGTTTTAAGTAGCGTTTATGCAGTTCTTTTTGTATAGAACTGTCGCTATTAGAGTCTGGCCAAGAAAGCCGCGAAATAATCGCAGAGACGTCTGTAAGCGCAAGCTTGTTAATATCTTTGATTTTGATGATAAATTCCATGGCGGGTCCTCCGTAACCGACCATTTAATTATACACCGGCGCGTTTGTGGGGTTTTTTGAATTGAATAAAGCCCCCAGAAGGAATCAAACCTTCATCGGCTGATTACAAATCAGCTGCATTGTCATTATGCTATGGGGGCAATCAAACTAGCGGCGCCAACCAAATTGTTTAGCTGTTCGCCGGCGATGGCAATTCGCGCAACGTACTACGCATTTAGCTATTTCTTGTTTGATTGTGGTTATGCAGCAGTTTTTTCGCATGCTCGATATCTTGTCTTTTTTTTGACCGCGAATATGGTCAAAATCGAGCACAACAATATCAGCTTCGCCGCAATCTACGCATGGGTGCATTTTTAAGTAGCTGCGAATAAAGTTCGCAGTTTTGCGCCGCATTCGCGTTTTATTTTGCGCAACCTTTTGCCTGCGCGCCAATTGTGTGGCATACCGCAGGCGGTCGCGGGCTTTCCAACAAGTTTTGCATGGGTTTGCGCGCCCGTCGCAGCTCTGTCTATTGACGTAAAAATCTTCCAAAGATTTTTGCCGGCAACAGTTTTTGCACAATTTGCGCTTACAGGCCATGCGGTTAATTCCTTAACCGCGATAGTTTAACGCGTTGTGCGCGTAATTACAATCAAACTGGCGCTAAACTTGCCGGCCAATAATATGGCAAATTATTTGGCTCGGTCCAGCCAAATTGCGAATAGTGTTCATAATTTTTGCGCAACAGGTTACTGCGGTGGCTTGCGTGCAGCTCATCGAATCCAAACCAATACGGAAACGATATTTTAAGCCTGCCGCGGCGAACGTAATTATCTAAGAATTGCGGCAACAGGCTGTCTTTAAATCCGCGCGCGCGCCACTCAGCGCACACGATTACAGAATACAAAATAAGTGCCGGCTCGTACCCGTGCCACATTTTTACGGCTGGGTGATTACGCCAGCGAGAAAGTTTGGGCACATGCGGTCCAACTTGTTCGCCTAGGCAAATTAGAATTTGCTTGCACTCAACCCGCTGTTTACCCAATCGTTTATTGTCTAGAACTTCTGCAGATTGTTTAAAGTCGGCAATTGGTAAAAATGTTTGCATTTACTCGTCGACTATTTCGTCGTCGTACTCGTTTTCTTCGTCGGGGTCGGTTTGCGTTGCATCTCCGTCGGCGGCATACGTCAAATTACCTTCGTCATCTGCCGCGTAATAATCTGCGGGATTATCTTCTAATTCGTCGTCGTCGTTGTCGGGCAGATACCAGTTTGTTCCGGCGCCGGGTTTAAAGTCAGTTAAATCGTCGTCATCGTCATCGTCATCGTCATCATTGCTTGAGCTGACGAACTGCCATTGTTCTTCAATAAAGTCAGCGTCGAGGCCGTCTTGCCCGTTGAAAAACGCGTCGTCGTCGTCGTTGTTTACGCTATCCTTATCGTAACGTCGCGTCATATTTATACTGCTTTAAAGCCAGCCCAGTTGTTATCTGACTCGTTAGTGTAGAACTGGTCGCACCATTCGGTTTTTACAAGTATTCCGCGCAGCCGTCCAACTTCTTCTTCGCCGGCATAAACTCCGGCAGCGTTCATTAAGTTTATAACTGCCGACCAGTTGGGTAAAAGAGTTTTTTGTTTGGCGAAATAGTTGTCAATGGCGGTGCAGTTAAGCCACCAGTGTTTTTTTTGCCGCATTATGTAATTTGGCGATTGGTACTTTCGCCGCGGCCTGGGCAGTATTGTTAACTTGCGATTATAAATTGCTCGGCCAATTTCTTGCATAAGCGCGGTGTGCGCGTTATCGGGAAGCATTAATTGATTTAATGCGTGCGGTAGATGAAACGTCGCACCATTTGTTTCTTGCAACCACGCGTGTAAATCGTGCAGTACGCTAAGCAGAAGTATTTTGTTTTGACTGGCCAGCCGCATACGGGTCTTTAGCGCACGCTGAATATACACCGGCAGCACGTATTTCAACACAGAGAAATCTGTTTCTGCTAGGGGGCAGCTTCCCGAGATGCTTTGCCAGCCGTAACCCACGCCGATTGCCGCGCAGGCTTCATTTGCGCGAATGCATAAATGCATGTTGTGGCAATTGGTCAGCGCCGAATTAAACAGACTATCGTCAAACACGCTGGCCGCGAATATCGGCCAATCGCTGCGCTGCCCGAGTTGGCTTAGGAAATTTACGGCGATTAGCCGGCGCGTAGTAGTCGTTTGCTCTAGGCGGCAATTAATTGCGGCGCCGACTTTAGCTGCGGTTTTGAAGCTTGTTACAGAGAATATTGTGCCTGCCGGGTCTTTATTAACAATCGGCGCAATTAAATTTGCCGTAATTGCAGAAAAGACATTCCAAACAAACGCGTTTTGCGGACTAGGCGTCAAAAAGTTTCGGATGGATACCGGCGCGACGATTGCCGGCTCTGGAAAGACAATCGGCGGGCGTCGGTCGGGCAACGTAGCGGACGGCACAATTTCGCCGCTATTTGATATGTGGTAATTACCCAGCTTGAATGTGTTGGTTTGCGAATCCCAGGCCATTCGCAGTGACACGTTTTCAAGTTCTGGCGGATGCAGCTGGATTAAGAGCGACAGGATTTGATTGTTCCAGGATTTTTCGTAAGTCACCAATTTGCCAAGCGGCGCCAAATACGAAAAAGCGAACGCTAATAAACCCATGCGCTCAATTTTTTCAGCGGCTTCAGTAAAGTTAAATATCTCATCGCCGACGTAAAACTGCCCGCAATACAATTTTTCGCCGTTATCGACGTTTATGATTTTTGTGATGCGGGGCCGGATATTGCAAATTTGTCGGCCGGCTTGGTTAACGATTTCATTCGTGCGCTCGATGATCGTCCATCTGTTCTGCGCGGATTTAGCTGTAACCGGCGATACAATAATGGAGTCAATCACACGATCGGCAAACTTCTGCGAAAAGCTGCTTTGATGTTTCTCGAAGAAGGCCTGCAGCTTATCGAGTTGCACGGTTAACCGAGTGGCGAAGGCAAACGCTGCTAACTCGTTAGACGCGGTCAATACGTTTATTAAGTTTTTTTGCCACGTTTCGGCGCCATTTGTTAACTCCGCTAATCGCGCTATGACGTATTTTCTCGTCATGGGCCGTTTTGTTTTAGTGTCTAGCGGCCCGGTATACACGTAACCTTTTGCGTTATACGCTTGGTTAATTAAATCTGGCGTGCTGTGCGGCGCCTGAAACACGCGCACGGCGGCAGTAAATGCCTGCCAGCTTGTTCCGCGGCTGCTGGCTTCTACGCCGCAATAGCTGGCGGCGATTGGCAGCAAATTGAGCCCGTCTTTGAGCTGCTGGCACTGAGCGCTTAAGGCCCAAAACGGATCCGACACGACAAAAAATTTATTTCGCAATAATTGCGTCGGCGACAATAATCCAGAAATAGCGTACCAGTAGCCGGCGTCTGCTTTGGCGTTTCTAGCAGCAAGCGGGACAAACACATTGTTTAATGCAAATTTGTCGTCGTATTGCGCCAGTAAAAACCCGGAAAACCGCCCCGGCAGGTCGTAATAAGGAAACACTATGCTCGGAAACTGCGACCGGGCCGCGGAGCTTTTTGTGCGGCCGATCGCGTCGTACAGTTGCCCTATTTGATCGCTGTGGGCGACGCCGACCAGCCCGTAACCCGCGCTCGTTTCTTGGTTTGCGCCTAGTTCTCGGAGCCGGACCGCAATAATATCGTCATTGTGGTTCCAGATTTGACTTTCAGCGGCAGCCCAGAAACTGGCGGCAGCCTCGGTTTTGATTTGTGCCCGCCCATATTCCGCTACCGCATTGTTCGCTTCCCGCGGCGAAATCATGCCAATTTGTTGAAATTTTTTAATCGCCGCTGGTAGGTTTGTATTCCAGATTCGGGCGCCAAAGGTTATGATATTTCCAGACGTTAAACAGTTCTGACAGTACAACCAAATGCCGGCGGATGAAATATCGTCAAATAAATTCAACGAATTTTGCTGACATAACGGACAATTAACCAAAGCCGGAAAAATCGGATTTTCTGGCGCTACTCCCAAAACCGATAGCGCGCCCATGTGGTTGTGGCGTTTAATCGGCGAAATAGGCGTAAACATGACAAAAATTCCGCTTGATCACGTACAAGACGTCGATGCCCGCGAAGCGCACAGGCTGCTGACATTATGCCCCGCGCCAGAATTTGTAAAGACCGCGTCGCCAGCCCGTTTGAACGGCGACGAGTCGCTTCCGCGCCATTTGTACGCTGATCCTAAAAACAAGCTTTACCCCTGCCACACCGCTCCGGCAACTTGGATGTCTGCGCTATTTTTTGCAGACAAGCAATCTCAATTTAACGAAAAAGCAGCGCAGGAAATCAAGTCTCGGATATACAAAGCCGCGGAATATTTTGGGCTCTTGGGGGATTTGCCGGCATTTGAAAAAACCGCTTCGGCGGAGCCGGTTACAGATGACGACTTTGCCGTAGTGTGGCTTGATGCCGCCGGGAACAAAGAACGGCACTGGCCAATTCGGAACGCGAACGAAGTTAAATTTGCCGCCGCGCATTTTGCTAAATACCGCGACGAGTTCGTGTTTGCTGACCGGCATCGGATTGCAGAAAAAATTCTGGAGAAGGCCGCGCAGTTTGAAACCGATTTGGGCGATACTGGCGAAGTAGTTTCCGTATCTGCCGGATTCGGGCTTTGTGCCGCAAAAACGGCGGCGGAATTGTTACAGACTCGCGCGCAGCTCGTTCGTCGCACGCACGCCGATGCCGCCGCGCAGTTAACAAAATTGGCTGCCGTTGTAATCAGTAATCCTGAAGTATCTCGGCGGCGCGATACGCTCTTAAAGCTGGCCGAAGTAGTAGATGCGGTCGACCGAGAAACCAAGCTTTATCGGTTGTATGACGCCGGCGGATTAACTCGACCGGAAGAAACGCTGTTTGCAGTTACCGAAAAAGTTGCCCGAGACTTTTTGGCGCAAAACGTTGAAACTACTACCGGGAATGTTTACGCGTTGGATGACCTTGAAAAGCTCGCCGTAGACGATATCCGCGACTGGCTGGGTGACGACATTGCGGACGCCCTAAGCTCGGGCGGCGTATACATTGACCGCGATAAATTGGCGGCCGTAGTGCCGACGCTTGATCGCGGCGCGGCGGCAACGCTAGATCGATTGATGGCCGAGAAGAAAGCTTGTGCCGTCGTGCGCAGCCAGGCTACGGATGATTTGCTGAGCCTTGACCGCCTATATGAACTTGCTGCACAGCAATAGTTCATCACGCGGCGGCACCTGGCCGCCAACGCGCTTATACACTCGCCGGCGCTGGTTTCCTGTAGAGCGGCTCCACCTTCCAGTTCCGTTCGTCCGCGGCTGCTCGGGCCTGCTCGTAGAGCGAATAGACAGCTTCGCTGCCGTCGGTGTTGTAAGTCCGCCACGCCACCGGTTCATTAGGCTCAAGCGCGGGCGCAGACTCGGCCGCAGCCGGCTTTGTATTAACATCATCCTTTGAACTACTCGACTCGCCCGCGCCGGCAACACTCTTATGGCGGGCGATAACTTGCCGGGCGACCTCCGGCTTGAGCGAAAATAAGTTTATACGCGCTGGAATCACAACGCGCTCATTGCACTTATCGCAGCAGCGCCCTTCGTTGACTGGCGCCGCGTTATTGCCGTATTTCCATTCATGCTTTGGCGGAATAGGCTTAAAGCAAATCGAACAAAGTAAAGTTTCGTTAGTAACCATTTTTATTTCTTGGCCTCAAAAGGGACGTTTTCTGGCGCGACTAAATCGGGTCGCGCGTCTGATGGTTTAAGTTCAGATTTATCAGTAACCGAGAGCTGCTCGGGCGAAATGGTTTGAGAAGACAAACCCGCGCCGGCTGCGGCCTCTAGTCTCGACAACTCTACATACATTGCCCAGTTGTCATAAGCGTCTCGATCTTCTTGACTTTCGTATGGCTTGTAAGGATCGTCAAATAACCGGTCGTTCCAGCCCATTGTTTACTTTCACCGCGTGATCGGCTTTGCGCGATTTTGGCCGCACAATGTCGACATGGTTTGGTGCGTTAATTCCGAGTCGTACGCAATTATTGCCGGCATCGAGTACAGTTATTGATATTGCTCCGCGACTGAGCAAAATTTTTTCGGATTTTTTCAACGTCAATACGAACATTTGTCGCTATTCTTGCGAGATGGCTTTTGTCAGTAACTCCGCCATTTTTTTTGCGTCGCCGTTTTTTAGTTTCAATGCGGCTAGTTGCGCAGCCAGCAATTGTGTGCGGAGCACAATTGTTTGATTAATGTCTTCGGTCTTGCCCCGCTCGATGGCGTAAACGGCACTGAACATATTTGGGTCATCCGAAAAATCTTCGATGCTTGGATTAACCCGGTTGGTTCGAATCGCCAGTTTTAAGACGTCTGGCGGCGTTATGATGCCTTCGCTGTCCAGCGCCGCGCCAATATAAGCGCGAATTTCGTCAGTAAACGGCTCATCTTCGTCGGGAGGGCAAATCAGTGCGGCTTCAGTGATGCCCCACGCAATCTCTTCGGCGTCAGCGGGATCCCACATATCCGGCCGGTATGTGTCGCCGGAAAGTACGTTACAGAACATGATGAAGTCTGGCGTACTCTTGAAGAATTTATCAGTTGTAAGCAACTGAATGGCGACGATTAGTTTGTCGAGCGCCTGTTGCGAAAGCTCTACGTTGAATTCGTCTTCAACTTCCAGCGCAATTGTAGCCGGCTCCCATTGCAATGCTTCGGTGCCGAACCGGTCTATAAACATTGCGAGTAACACGCTGGCAAACGTTTCTGAGCTTGTCCAGGCCTCTTGCTCGATATTCTTAATCATGCCTGCAGGTCCTTTTGTAAATTCTCGCCGATTCGCGTATAAATTTTTGCTAATCCGCGCCGGCAGAGCTCGTCTAAATTATACGAGATGGTTTCAATCGGCGGCTCTGGCAAACCATCTAGGTTGTCGCCAGAGTCTAGCGACACGAACCCTGTGGACCCGGTGAATACGATGTAACGCCCGTCGACAAATATCAGTTGCGTTGCCGAATTTTTTAAATCCTCATTCGGCGCAAAAAACAGCCCGACAATTTGCTGCAAAATTAACGTGCGCTGTTCAGCGTTCAAAAACGTTAAATTTTCTAGCATAGAAGCAGTGAGCAGCAATTTGACGCTCGCTTCGGGAATTGGTTGCTCCGGCGTCGGCAATTCTTCGCGTAAAACGTTGCTAAAAATTGAGCGAATTTGCAACTTGCTCAGGCCTAACACCGGTGATATTATGGGCAACGTCAATTTTTTCTCGATTTTCTCAATCTCGGAGCTAGCCAACATATGGTCACCATTTTGGACGAATTTTCGAAAGTCACGCCGGGCCGTGCCGAATTTGTTGTCGCCGGCAATAATATCGAAGAACTGCTGTCGGCTGCAACCTCGAATTCTGTACTGCAGAAAGCCGCTGAATTGGGCCTCAACCGGCCGGGCGTGTCGAACTCGGGCGGACCGTATCCGGTAGACGACGCGGGCAAGACTGATGACGAATTGCTTATGGGCAAGCGCGGGCCTGTGGCCGGATACCGCCGCGATTTCGTCGTGTTGGCTAGTTTGAGTTAGCCGCTGTTGTTTGGGTTGTTAACTGTTGTTAACGTAACCTGAACGCTGCACTCAAATTAAACAACGGGTTGGGTTATTTTTTCTGCGCGTGTATTTTACGCGCGGCCTATTCTTCGTTGCCAAATTTTTCAATGTGCGCGAGCCGGGCTGCGTAAAATTCTGCCACGAGCCCGGCGACAGGTTTAAATCGCGCGGCAATGTCAGGCAGAATCTCTTCCGTGAATACGCGCAACACGGTCGCCTGAAATTTTTCAATTGCCTCTTTTGTGTAACCGGCGTCGCGAACTTTTATAGCGCCGGCGCGGATCGCCTTATTGCTGTCGAGTTGAATTTGCAAAAACGCTGGATTAATAAAATCGATTACGTGGCCGTAAAGCTGGCGTGTGTCGTAGTTGTAATTGGCGTCAAACACTCCGCGTCCCGGCCACTTCTTACCGTCGCGGTCCCTGACTAAGTGCCGCAACTTCCCGAGCGTCCAGCCAAATGCCTCGGCGTCATCGTTCGGTTCTGCCATGACAAATTTTGGCCGCGGCGTTGTTTTTTTGCTGAGCTTTTTACTTTTTTTTCCGGCAGACATTTTGGTCAATAGCTAAGGAAAACGCGGATATCAAAAACGCAACCGGTGCCGTCGGACAACATACCACAGTTAAGTGATATGCGTCCGACGGCACCGTCGTTACGCAGACTACCCGCAGTACGGGTAGTCAATTGCTTCCGCCCTCTCATCCAACCCGGCCGCGGCCGCGCGGTAGGCTTGCGCCCGCGCTACGGACTCGACGTCCGCCCGCACGCGGCGGTACTGGATGATGGTCGGCTCCTCGGAGCCGACCTCGAACTTTGCGGCCTCGCCGCGCTTCGTGGCCGCCACATAGGCGTTCAGCCACTCCGTCCAGCGCCGCTTTTCAGCGGCGGTGGCGGCGCCCACCTCTTCATGCAGACGGCGGCGCCAGAATAGCACCGCGTCTTCCGCGTCGCCCGGGGGCCCGCCGCCCGCCTCCATCACCGCCTCGATGGCGGTGATCGCCGCATCCGGCACTCGGCGCGGCGTGCGGATTTTACCCACTGCGGCGTTGTGATTGCGCGCCGTCTTCATTGTCGTCATTAGACAACTCCATGAGACGTAGTCGCCGATACAATTCGGCGGGCACTACAATTAATATGACGTAATTACTGCAAAAATTTAGCAGCGATTAGAACGTCAATTGCACAACTTGGCCGGCGAGATTTCGGCCAGCGGCAGGCGTCAGACCCAGGAGAAACGCCGGTTCGCCGCAGGCGTTCCCCGGAAGCGACCCCGGAGAAACCGGGCCGTTGGGCAAAACCGGATCGTCAACAACCGCGCC
>RGUK01000310.1 GCA_010027825.1 bacterium | reverse complement strand
AGCGGTGACCGCAACGTTGCAATAGGTGACCAAGCCGGATTGAAAATAAGCTCTGGCACGCATAATGTGTGTTTAGGACGCGTATCACAAACCGCTACTACAACCGGCTCAGAAAACGTAAGCATGGGATGCCGATCACTGGAATCACTTGTTGACGGAGATAACAACGTAGCAATTGGACACGCCGCAGGCGGCTCAGTAGTTTCTGGCAGCAATAACGTGTTTATTGGAGAAAGCGCCGGATCCAATGCAACCGGTAGCAACAATATTTTCATTGGTAACGGCGCAGGCAACAGCGTAGGCACGGGTGGAGACATCACGGGGGGTGACAACAATGTCGTGCTAGGCAACAATAGCAACAGATATTTTTACTTACCCGGAATGGCAAACAACTCCGCTTACGAACACGGAGTTGACACGAATTCTGCTTTAATGACCATCACAACGGATACCGGTCAGCTTGGATTAGATGGAAAATCTTCTGCTCGCTATAAAGATGACATTAAAGACATGAAAGAGGACGTAGCAGAAAAGCTGCTCCAACTACGTCCGGTCACCTTCGTCTATAAAGGCCAACGCAACCCAACCAGAACACAGTACGGCTTAATTGCTGAAGAAGTAGATCAAATATTGCCCGAAATCGTTTGCTACAAGGACGGACAACCAGACTTGGTTATGTACCATAAGCTGCCACCCCTTCTCCTGAATGCCTATCAAGGGCAAGAACGCCGCCTGCGCATGGTTGAAGCAAAGGCTGCCACCTTGAACGATCTGGCTGCAGAAATGGAAGAGTTACGCGCCACTCTTGCGCTACACACAGAGCGTATTGATGCGCTCGTAAGATCAATCGGAAAATCGTCTTAAGGCACTAGCCATCCGTAGTCCTTTTCAGAGGCAAGCGCATTGTCGCGCTTGCCTCTGATGTTTTTGCAATGCTTGCAATTGGCAAACAGTGGTTCATACAATCAATCCGCTGTTTCAAGCGATAATATGATTGCAAAAAAGAGGGTTTCACTATGCGTCCAATACAATGTTACGTGGTAGTTTTTACTCTTTTGCTGCTGGGCACGCAGCAGATATTGACTAACGACCTCATCGCACCCGCAGATGAGAGGACGGTAGAGCTAGAAAATCTTGTTGCACCAGGGACACGATCAATGCTCTTCCAGATTGCTCATGATATCGCGGAAATCATAGCCACCAAGCGGCTTGAAGCCCCAACCAAGCTGCAACAGCTTTTCCAAGCATTGTGCATCAAAGGAACACGCCCTGGACGAGAACTTTTGTCGGAAGGGATAGAGCAAGCACGCAAGCTTGTTTTCAAATTCGGCACGCCAGCTATGCAACAGCGCCTACAAGAAGCTATTGAAAGTCTATGCCCTACCACCCCGGCCAGAGAAATAACGCTGCGTACACCGCCAGCAAGCATGATTTCTAATGGCGGCAGTGCTTATTTTTATAGCGGCAGCGATAGTAATTTATTATTGGGTGATAGCACCGTTGGCCATAGCGTTACCAGCGGCGGCAACAATACGAGCGTTGGCGCATATGCGCTAGTAAGTATTGCCGAAGGAGACGATAACACCGCTCTTGGTTATGCCGCGCTTGGCGGCAACGTCGGCGGGGTGGCAGCAACGCAATGTACGAAGACAACAGCGGTGACCGCAACGTTGCTGTTGGTTATAACGCCTTGTACTCCAACACTACAGGCAACGATAACACAGCAATCGGCACAAACGCCGCTTACAGCAACATTAAGGGAAGTACGAATATTGCTATTGGAGCTCATGCGCTCTACAGCAACACCCAAGGCACTGACAATATTGCCCTAGGTGCCAACAGTTTGAAAAATAGTACCACCGCTAATTTTAATACTGCCATCGGTGCTAATGCTCTTGCTAGCAACACTACAGGCCAAAGTAACGTGGGCATCGGCAGACTAGCATTGAACAAAAATACCCTTGCCTCTAACTGTATCGGGATTGGATCACAAGCCCTACGCAACAATACGAGCGGCGAGAGCAATACGGCAATCGGCACCTCTGCCCTTTCATCTAACACCACCGGCATGCAAAACGTCGCGATTGGCCTAAGCTCTCTGGCAAACAACACCACATCAAACAACAATACTGCTATTGGCTTTCAATCTCTTATTAAAAACACCGGATCTGGCAACAGCGTGGTAGGCTATCTTGCCGGCTCAAGTGTCACTACCGGTGCTAACAATATTTATGTGGGACATGTCGGCGCCGCAACCGAAAGCGCCACTATTCGCGTGGGCACAACAGGGACTCACACCATCTGCTACATTCCCTGCAACACCACCATTCTAGGAAACCAAACACTCACCGGCACCCTGAATGCTGGCTACCTTCACTCGGCTAGCGGAGCAACCATCACGGGCGATGCTACCATCACCGGCACTACCAACACCGGCTATCTGCACACCGCCGGCGGCTTGCGTTCCAACGGCGATGTCACCATCGTTGGCAACGAAATCCTGACCGGCACCCTGAATGCTGGCTACCTTCACTCGGCTAGCGGAGCAACCATCACGGGCTCCTCTGGTAGTTTCTGGCGACGCAACCATCACTGGCACCACTAATACCGGCTATCTACACACCGCCGGCGGCTTGCGTTCTAACGGCGATGTCACCATCGTTGGCAACGAAATCCTGACCGGCACCCTGAATGCTGGCTACCT
>RGUK01000309.1 GCA_010027825.1 bacterium | reverse complement strand
TAGGTGTCGTACAGCTTGAAAATCTGTTCGCCTGTTAGCTCGGTGCGTTTAGTTTTCTTGTTTTCCTCAATATAACGCTCCAGGATGTTTTGTCCTTGCGTCAGGTTGGTGGTGAATCGCTCAATTTCCTGAGACAATAATTTTTTGATCAGGGTTCGGCTTGCGACTAGCTCTGGATAAACGCCGCCCAGCTGGTCGATAAAGGTGTCGGCCAGATCAACAAAAATATTCAAGTCTGGTGAAAGTTTCTGAGCAAAGAGGGCTGCGCGGCGAATGATTTTGCGTAGCACATAACCGCGTCCATCAATTGATGGGGTGCATCCATCAGCGATGATCAGTGAGCTTGAGCGCACGTGATCAGCAAGCACATTAAAGGCAGCTTTAATATTTTTATCCGCAGCGGCATAAGAAACGCCGGTAGTTGTTTCTAGCCGTTTGATCAGGTGTTGGAACAGGTCTGTGCCATACACGTTTTCTTTGCCCTGTAGCACCATGCACAAGCGCTCCAGCCCCATGCCAGTATCAACGCCCTTTGCTGCCAGTGGCACGAGGTTGCCATTTGGCTGACGGTCAAATTGCATGAATACTAGGTTCCAAATTTCAGTGAAGCGTGAGCAATCGCATCCAGGGGCACAAGTCGGCTGCTGGCAGCCACGAGTGGCGCCACGGTCGACATAAATCTCGGTGCATGGTCCGCATGGCCCCGTATCACCCATTTGCCAGAAATTGTCCTTTTCCCCTAAGCGGACAATGCGGTTTGCTGGAACGCCGATTTTTTTGTGCCAGAGGTCATAGGCTTCATCATCTTCACGAAAGACAGAAACATAGAGCTGGTCGGCTGGCAGCATGACGTCTTTGGTCAGAAACTCCCACGCAAACGCGATAGCGTCTTCTTTGAAATAATCGCCAAATGAAAAGTTCCCCAACATCTCAAAAAAGGTCAAATGACGCTCGGTAAAGCCAACCGCATCTAGGTCATTGTGTTTGCCGCCTGCCCGGACGCATTTTTGCGACGAGGTGGCGCGGGTGTAGGAACGTTTTTCCTTGCCCAAAAAGGCATCCTTGAACTGATTCATACCGGCATTGGTGAAGAGCAACGTTGGGTCCTGCGCGGGAATAAGCGGCGAGCTAGGAACAACGGTGTGCCCATTGCGAGCAAAAAAGTCTAAATACTTCTTCCGGATCTGAAATGAGTCCATAGGTTTTCTCTTTCAAGGGGTTAAAACCACGGCGGTTGAACAATGCGTGAATTGTAGCATCTTTAGCTCAGGTCGTACACCCTTTTCCCCTTGCATAAAAAGGCAAAGCGGCATATTCTACCTGCCACTTATTGTTAGGCATCGTTGGAACGCGCTTGACAAAGGCGCTTTATCATTCAAGGAGATCGTCTAGATGAAGATTGTATCATTAATATTCGCAACAATAGTTGCAGGGGTTGTGAGCGGGGGGGTAGTGCAGGCAGCTGAAGAGGCTCCGGCTGGGCCCCAGGCTGAGGGCAGAATAGATTGGAGCGCTTTGCGGCGTGAGGCGCAAGAGCGCAGCGCTAAACGGGAGGCAGATAGAGAGGCCCTGCAAAATGCGCGCCGTGCAGAGTTGGTAAGAGGGGGAAATGCGGGGCCCGTTGCTCAGCCCGTGCTCGCCACACCGCCCGCGAACCCGGTCGCGGAGCCGGTAGGAGAAGCGATTCATGCTGGCGCGGCAGCTCTAGCTGCGGCAACAGCAGAACGTCTAGCACGTACAGGCTGGGTGGTGGACGGCGTGCGCTATGATGATGAGCAAGCCTTTTTAGCAGCCCGTGCGGCCGCACGGGATCAGGAAGCAAGACGGCAGGAGGAGCATCGGCTTCGCTTGCAGGAGGCGGCTCAAGCGGCTTTGAAGGAGGGTGAGGAACGTGCCGCGCGTGAACATGGTGAATGGCTTGCGGATAACGATCGGCGTGCTATTCAAGCTGATTCGGTGCTGCAGCAATGTGAGGTATTATGCAACAACGCTATTGGGACTATAAAAGTCCTTCTTGACAAAAATCCTCCTGCAGATGGTGTTATTCGGAACGCACTGCATGGGTTGCTTCTGCAAATGGCTGCATTTGCGCTGAAATCAACGGTTACCCGTTTCAATGCGCTTCCACCAGAGGGGCGCAAGGCTATTATTCCTTTGTTATGTAAATTGACTATTGCTCCTGCCTCTATACATATTTGAGACCCTGGCTTAATGTCCACAATGCCAGAATCTGAAATAGATAAGGTAGCTCCTGATTTAATTTTAAGAATGCTACCATTTAGAATACCCAAATAGGCATTTGAACCTATATTCAAGGTTGAGCCAGATTCAATAACTAAAGCAGAACTATCGTTTACATAGAAAATGGATTGCCTCTCCATATTCAGAACTGAACCATTTAGACAGGTAAGAGAACTCGGGAAAATAAAATCAGGGCAATACTTACGATTGTAAGAACCTGTGTTTCTTTTAAACCTTCTGTTTGGGTTCCCTGATTTATTCAAGGTTAAGGTAATGCCAGATTTAATATTCAAGTCATTACTTGCGCCTTCGATATTAGGTAATTGAATTTCACCTGTAAATCGTTGGTTCTTTTCAATATCCGTATCGTTCATTTTAACCTCCACGTCAATAGAACCATCTGAGTACTTGGTTAATAGTTTAACAGAAACCCCATTGCTGTCTCTTATACACATCTCCGAGCCCAC
>RGUK01000308.1 GCA_010027825.1 bacterium | reverse complement strand
TGCCTGTGCTTCGTGCTCTGTATAGTAGCGCATGACGTTGTTGGTATCGGGCGCGTCACCGCCAAGCATAACGGCCAGGTATGGCGGCGGTAGAGGGAGTGCAGCGCGATGGTCTTGATAGGCTTGCTCAACAGTGCTGACGCTTGTATTGTGCGCTACGCCAACGGTTTGTACCAGGCGCGTGCCGTGCTCATCCGCCCACGCCGTAATTTCTGATGTAGTTGCGTGAGTTGGTAGCGCCAGCAGATCAAGCTTCCCTCCAAGGTCAACTAGATTTGCCGGTGCTTGGTGCATGCATAAGACGCGATAGATGCCTGGGGTGAGTGGTAGCGCTGCTAGTTCTTGCATGCGCGCGCTGCCAGCAATAATCACAGCGCGCGAGAGCGTCGGCAGGTCAGCCAGCGTTCCGTGTTCTACAACGGGGCCGGCATACTGTTCGCGCAACGCAGCAATGACGCCCTTAATTTGGTTTGCATCACCGACAAAGCTTTCATCGATCAGGGGAAAAAGATGCAAGGGATAGGTGGTTGTCTTCCACGAGCATGCAACAAAAGCGGGAAGAAAGGTGAAAGAGAAAAGAAATAAAAGACGCTTCATCATAGCTTCCTTCGCCGTTGAGGTTTTTTCTTAGTAGTTTCTTTTCCATCAGGATCGTGCCATCCGGCTCCTTCTAGCTCTGCCTCAGCTGCATCCGTAACAGTCTGTCCGTAATGGGAAAATACGACGTGGCGGGGATACAGTTCAAGATCTATTTTTGCTGCAAAGACCCCTCCATGGGTTTTTTTGTCGTGCTCGCGATTCAACGTTTCTCGGGCTACTTCATCAAAAGCGCAGGGCTCTTCACAAAGGGTGCATGGCAAGGCATTTTGGGAGAGGTATTGTTGCAGTATGTTTGCGATGTAGGTATGTTCGTCCAGTGTAAGTTTAGCCAATTCATCGTCAGGAAAGTCTAGGCTCATGCTGGAGGAGCGAAGAAGGCTAAGCGGCGATTTTTTAGGTTCGATATAGTTTTTATCGCGCGCTGAAAATTTACAGGTAAGGGAAGGCATGCCCCCTTTGGTTCGGCCACAGAGAAAAATCTCTAGATGTAGGTCTGATTCTATTCGGTAAGAGAGGGTACTGCGGGCTTCGGCTGCTTTGGTTGCGTGTTTACCTGTAAGATCTACCCGCTGCATGCCTGGGAGGACACAAAGGGTTGAGATAGAAACAGTTCCTGGCTCAAAGGGAATGAGGCTTTTCACCAGTAGAGCCGGGCTACCGTCAGGGGAAAGAAAGCTGCGGGTAAGTTCAAGCTTATTTCTTTTTACTGCGGGACGAGCCACGACAATTGTGACGATTTTTTGGGGCGGTGATGTGCGCCATAGTGCGGCAGCGTCGTCTGCAGCATATAATCCCGTATAGGACAAAAGAGTGCTTATAAGACTAATCCCGACAAGGCAGTTTTTTATCATAGGTTCTCTAGTGGCTGGTCAAAAAAGTAGCGACAGTATAAGCAGGATTGCGACCTCATGCTGTACAATCGGCTTTGGATAGCGACCCGCGCTTGGGGCTGCAGTTCTGTGCCACGCATGGATCTGAGGCGAAGCTAGGTTACGCAGCTCTGGTACCCAGTGCTTGATGTAAGCGCAGTCTGGATCATACGTTTTTTGCTGCAGCCACGGATTGAAGATGCGAAAATACGGTTGTGCATCACATCCGGTGGAGGCTGCCCATTGCCAGTTGCCATTGTTTACAGCAGGGTCGTAGTCAACAAGCTTGGTAGCAAAATATTGCTCGCCTAGGCGCCAATCCAAGAGCAGATCTTTTACTAAAAATGAGGCCACGACCATGCGGACGCGGTTATGCATCCAACCTGTGGCGTTGAGCTGGCGCATGCCTGCATCAACAAGTGGAAAGCCGGTGTTGCCTGTGCACCACGCATGGAAAAGCTTTAGATTCCCGGGCCATTTTATGTGATCGTATTCTTCATGAAAAGCATGTCCAAACACATGAGGGAAGTGGTAGGCGATGTGGCTGAAAAAATCACGCCAGTAGAGCTGCCGCAGCAATGGGTGGTGCGTGCCAAGCCCTTCTGCAATCGCGTGGAAAACTTCGCGCACGGAACATGTCCCAAATTTCAGATGGGCGGATAGCCCTGTAGTGCCAGCGTGTGCTGGTAGATTTCGTTCATGTTCGTACTGCGCAAAAGAGCTCATGCGCTTGAGCAGTGCATGGGCAGCGCTGCTGCCACCGGTAGCAAAAAGATCGTGATTCGGCGTAGGGATAAAGGTCTTTTCGGTGTGCTGTGCGATGTGCTTGGTCAGGTAGTTGGTGTGGCGGTTGAGGCGGGGAGCAGCAACAGGCAATCTTGCAGCATTATTAAAGAATGGGGTGAACACCGTGTAGGGCTTGCCATCATCTTTTACCACTTCAGAGCATTCAAAGATTACTTGGTCTTTAAACTGATGGAAACTGCTACCGTAGTTAGCACAAAGTTCAGCAATTTCCTGATCCCTTTGCAGTGCGTAGGGTTCATAGTCTTTATTGCTATATACATTTTGTACATTTCCGGATTTTAGCAATGTTTCCCATATTTCAAGGGGTTTTCCATAATAGACAAACAAATCACTGCCTTCCGACCTTAATTTATCTTTGATATTGCTGAGTATATTGTGTATAAACGCCACCCGCCTGTCTTGGGGGTTATCAAGCTTGTCCAGAATATCCTGATCAAAAATGAAAATGGGTTT
>RGUK01000307.1 GCA_010027825.1 bacterium | reverse complement strand
TCCGCAAATGCTTTCACTGCTACTCGCTGGTTTTTATACCCGAAGTAGTTTGCCACAATCGTACAGACCATCCTCCCCTTGATATCTATGCCGAATTTTCTTTTGAAAAAAGCGTCCTTCCCTTCCGCCGAACTAAAACCAACGTATGGGCGCTCATCAAAGGTCGGCGGGCAAAAGAAAAACGATTCCGTCCGCTCAGGGTGCTCCTTGCAAAGTGCATCCACTATTGAGGGGTTGACCCCAATCACTCCATCACATCCTTCAATATTTGTTCGCCACGAGGAAGAATCATCGTGAATGGTGTACACGAGTTTCAGCTTGGTTCCGCGTGCCTTCAGGCGTCTGATAGGCGGCACTTCTAGCGGAAAATTTGCATGCACAACACCAACGCGATGGCGCAGACATATCTTTTCCAAAAAATCATCGAAGGCTCTGGTCGCAGTAACTCTTTCTAGCAACCCAAGCGACACACCCCCAGCCCGTTGCGTTGTGGGACACGTATATTCCACAAAACGTGTTTTACGCTTCAGCGCAAATTCCCTCACCTGACGAGCCTCTTTCAGAACTAGCATTACCGGGTTAAAGCCTAACTCATCAAGCAACTGGTATAAAGTAAATGCATGCGTTCTGACGCCACCGCACGAATCAAGCAAGCACATGATCAGCACTGACTGCTTGCGCATCGCCAAGCAGGTAGCATGTGCAGGCTCCGCCACAGGTAAGGGCAGAGGCCCCTGACTAGAACTTGCCTGACCGAAGGGCGCGAAAAAGGTTGTTAGGAGAAAAACAAACACCCAAAACATTATGCCAACCCGCTTCGCAATCCATAGAAACTATAAAAGCGCTGCAAAATAGGCTCCGTTGTAAAATGCTCCAGCGCATAAACCTGCGCACGCTTGCCCATAGCATGCATGGCTTTCTTATCCCGGGTAAGCGTTATTATTTTCCTGCAGAAATCATGCACATCATCGGTGGCAAACAAAAGCCCATTGACCTTGTCGGTAATTACTCCCTCCACCCCAGTGCCCGCAGGCCCGATGACTGGCTTGCCCATGAGGTTTGCTTCAGCAAGGGCCATCCCAAAACCTTCTGACTTGCTGGTAAGAACCACAACATCTGATTCATGAATAATCGCCGGCACATCTTCACGAAAGCCGAGAAAATGGACGTATTTTTCTAGCCGTTTGGCTGCAACCATCTGTTTTATCTGAGCCGCATTTGCACCATCCCCAACAATTATTATGCGGCACGGATAGTGATAATCGCGCACCAACAAATCTGTCGCGTTGATGAGCAGAGGATAATTCTTCAGATGCGGATTGTTATAAAAATTACCAATCATAGTAATCACCGGCAAACCATCATTGCGGTCTATGGGCAGGACAGGTTCTTGGGGTGGAACAAAAGACAAGAAACGCTCCTCGTGTAAAAATGGCGGAATGAACACTACCGGCACTTTTTTCAGCCCTCTTTGCTTGGCCATCAGACCCTGCTCAAGGTGTTTATTGACTACGGCAAATCCAGCAACAAACGGATACTGACTAACTGGAAAAGATTCTTGGTAATGATGAGAACAAAAAATAGGAACCGCCAACCCTCGCAGCGCCTCATGCACAGGCTTAAGCTCTCCAAGCAAGTTACAATGCACATGCGTAATTTTGTGTGTGGTTACCAGACTACGCAAAAAACGAGCAAACTCTTTCCTGCCATGCCCCTTAAAAAGCTTGCCAAAACTGTATGTTTCTAGCGGCACCCCCTCTGCTGCCAAACGTCGGTGCAGGCCTGATTTTTCCTCCACCAAAACATGCACAGGAAAACCCGCAGCGCGCAAGACACGCGCATGGTTACTCACGTATCCTTCAACCCCGGTCAGCCCCTTATATTTTGCGGTGAAGCTGGCTACAATCAATACCGAAAAGGATTTAGCCCCCGCAGAAAGAGGTAGGATTGTAATGCTGAACAAAAAAAGTATGGCTCGTAGAACGTTTTGCATCTTTTTTTCTTTCGTCCTTTTCCTTGCATGTGCTCCCGCACGGGGCTCTGTAATACGTGTTGCAAGCGTTCGCGAAGGGCTGGCCAAATTCGCTGACTTAAATGCTCAAGACCTTGTTGTATGCGACATAGACGGCACGCTTGCAGCTCATCACGATCCTCAGAAAAAAATCCCGCTGCACGAACGTACTTATTACGCGCTTGACGCAGCGCTGCCTGCTCTGCTCAAAGCACTGCAAGAAAAGGGCGTGCCAGTGGTTGCCTTGACCCACATGAGTACAGGCAAGCGGGGAGCGATTCCTTCAATGGAAGAATGGCGCTATAACATCCTCTCTAAGCTGGGGTTCACATTCTCCTTCAATCAGACGCCTGAGAAAACCGCGTTTACGTCTTTCAAAGAACCCCGCCCTTCTTGCTACAAAGGCATTATTGCATCAGCCCATCACAATAAAGGAACGGTACTCAAAGCCTTCCTGGAGCTGAAAAAACTCAACCCCAAGCGCATTTTCTTCTTTGACGATCGTCTGCGCAATATTTTGGATATGCGCTCTACCTTCCGCCAGCGTCCAGGCCTTCATTGTTTTCACATTCAGACAAACCGCACATTGGCGGCTTACCCTTGCTCCACAAAAACCGGTGAAGCTTATTCAACAATTTCTTCTCATGCTTGAGGGCTATCATCTTCCGATATACGTAGGGCATAAACTGGCTAATTTCCTGTTCAACTTTAGCCAAAAT
>RGUK01000306.1 GCA_010027825.1 bacterium | reverse complement strand
CCCAGCCCATAGAATCTGCCGTGCTAGCGATGCGGTACAGTTTGCTGCCAATAATCATGGGGTGCTATCGGAGTTTGATTTTTGCTTCCCGTTGTGTTTCACGTTTTATATCCCGCTCTTTGATCATTGTTTTTTTATTGACCGCTTTGCGGTGGCGTGCGATGCCCAACTCTAGCTTAACGTAACCGCGTTTGGTGAAGTACAGCTTGAGGGGGATGATGGTAAGGCCTTTGCGTGAGATGGCGCCAATCAGTTTGGTGATCTCTTTTTTGCGCAGTAGGAGCTTACGGCTTTGGCGCGAGGTGTCTTCCTTGCTGTAAGCGTGGGAGTAGGGAGCAATGTGGCAGTTGATTAAAAAGAGCTCGCCGTCTTTGAATGTAGCAAATGCATCGTTGAGCGAAACTTGCTTGGCACGAATAGATTTAACTTCATCCCCTTTGAGCACGAGGCCGGCTTCGTAGGTTTCTTCTACTTGGTAGTCGAAGTGTGCGCGTCGGTTGGTGGTAACGATTATCATGAGCCTGAAGTTCCGGTTTGAGTGCCCTGGAGCATTTTTCTTACAAGTGGGTAGGCTAACGCTGCGGCCAGGATGCCTGCGACGTTGCCGCCAATCAGAAATGACCACAGGCACATACTACCAGATCCAACCACCTTTGACAAAGCCTTACTGATCGTTGGAACATACGGCTGCAGGGTTGCCGCCGAGATGGTTAGAGAAGGGTTGTACCCCCCCCACGAGCGTACCAGCAGGTGACCAAAGGCGTAATCGAATGAGTAGAAGGGAACCATGGTCCAGGGGTTATTGAGCGAACCGGCTAGAACCTACCGCGCATGAGCGGGCTATGCCGTCAGGGGTGTAGCCAGTTTGCAAGGCTTTGGTTATAGTAGCCGAAACCTTTTTTAACAGATTCATAGCACTGACTCGGGTAAAGGGTATAGACCTTAAGGACAACCAACGTCAGTATACCGGATAATGGGAGGAACGCAGATGAAGTTTGCAAAAACAGCATTGGTAGTGATTGGCATGCTGGCTGGACTGACGCTGCATGCTGCCGGCAAGGCGGAGCTGCGCGGCTGCATTAAAACTGAAGCGGTGAGCACTGACAAAATGCCGCGCTTTCGGGTGTTGTTTGCCGGCAAGGAAACGATGAGTAACAGTGAGGGCTTTTTCTCTTTGCCCCTGGAGGAGCAGGTTAACCGGTATGCCTTGCTGATCTGCAAAAGCGTGAAGCAGAATTTTGTTAAAACGAATACCATTCGCAACATGTGCATGGTGCCAGAAGAGGGCTACCGGTACTATGAATTTGAAAAGGTCAACAATGGACAGGGGACGTGGCGCCAGCAGGAAAAGCGGCTGCATGAGCATAATCCCGTAGCTCCCGACAATTGCGTAATCGTGTTGCTGGACCCAGCGTGCGTGGCCAAAATCGAGCCATGGCGTATCACGCTTGCCGACAATACCGTAAAATTGCCTGCCATTGTTTTAAAGCGCGAGGTGGACACGCCTCATCTTTCTTTTGCTTCAGCATCATCCCTCCTGCTATCGCTTGATGAAAAGCCGTTTCATGAAACGGTCAAAGAAGAAGTGAAAAAAGTAGCGGAAAATAATGCCAAGCCCGTGCTGGTTTCACTTACCCAGTAGGCCGTGTTGACTTACACTTCGTGGATTTTTTTGAGCGCGCAGGATCATCTATGCTCTGCTAGGTGCTCTTTGCATCGTTCGTCCTGAGCAAGTGGAAGGATGAACAACTTGATCTACATTCCTGTTAAAAGTTGCACATCAACAGAGCCTACGTGTTTTTCATCACATCCAGCTCAAGGTCGTCAAAGTGACCTTGCTGAGCCTTGTAAGATCCTACAAAGGCGATCATGGCACCGTTATCAGTACAAAAAGCTGGCGGAGCTACCACAAAAGTTTTTCCATGTTCGTCGCATACGTCTTGCAGGCGGCGGCGTAGATATTTGTTGCACGCAACGCCTCCCACAAAAGCCACTGCGGTGGCATCTGGATAGCGCTTGAGCGCACGTTTGATGCTTTTGCTAAAAATGTCCCCCATGCACACCAACAATGAGCTTGAAACTTCTTGCTGGAGTTGGGGGGTTAGCGCTGCAATGACGCTAAAACTAATAAAATCCCCCGGCATTGTTTTGGTACGAGGGTATTGGAAGAAGTCTTGGAGCCCTGCTTCAGTGGCCAGGCGCTCAATTGCTGCTCCGCCTGGGTAGCCAAGGCCGATAATTTTGGCAATTTTATCAAAGGCTTCGCCAGCAGCATCATCAAGCGTATGCCCGATCATTTGGTAAGAACCAAAGCCGGTGACCAGATAAAGTGCGGTATGCCCACCGGAAGCAGAAAAGGCAATGAATGGAAATTGAAGCTGCTGGTTAACTGAACCATCAGCGGTTAGAAAGGCCGAGAACATATGCCCTTCCAGGTGATCAACGCCAATCAGGCGCTTGCGCTTGGCAAAGGCAATGCCCTTGGCAAAGCATACGCCAACCAGGAGCGATCCGACCAAACCAGGTCTATTAGTTACCGCAATGGTGTCTATCTGATCGATAGTGGTTTGTGCATTATCCAGTGCCTGGCGTACGACTACTTCAATTTTTTCTAGTTGGGAGCGCGAGGCAATTTCTGGCACCACGCCGCCGTAGGCTTTGTGAGCCTCGATTTGTGAGTACAGTGCGTGTCCCGTGATGCGCTGTGTGGCAACGTCAAACACGGCAACG
>RGUK01000305.1 GCA_010027825.1 bacterium | reverse complement strand
TAGAGGCAATATCTTTGGTGTCGCACCAGCCGTAGAGGAAGCAGTCACAACTGGATTGGCTGGGGAGCAAAGACTCCAGGCTCGACTCGGAGCAGCGCAAGGATTCTTGGCTTCTGGTCAAAGTATGTCAGACGCAATGGCGCGTGACGTTGGATTGCGTAACGCCCTTACTCAGTCTCGCCTTGGCGCGGCTCAAGGCTTTATTGCAAGCGGTCCGACAGCATACAACTTGGCTTCCCAGCGTCTTGGCACACAGCAAGGTCTGTTAAACAATTACCTGGCCGCCTCCGCACCTCAAGCTACTGGTGGCTTCCAAGCTACGCCTTCAGCCGCCAATCCGTATGCCTATGTTAATCCTAACGCTGGATTTGTTGGAGCGCAGAATGCGGCGAGCATTTATAATACGTTGGCGGATTATGCTTCGCAGACCTACGGCGCGCAGGTTGGTGCAATTGCTAGACAGCCAAGTGGGGCTGAACAATTTGGTCAGATTGCTACTGGTCTTAGCAACCTAATCAAGATATAAGGAGATTTATGGCAGTATTAGATATACCAGCAATGATGGATATGTTTCGGCAGGATGAGGCTCAAAAACAAGCAGCGGCTGAAGCGCAGAGAAAGCAGGCACTTGAAGAGCGTGCAATGGCTATCAAGGAACAGCCAGACGTTGACTTTACATTTGAAAAGGGTGGACTGAAAGTAAAAGGCAAGCTAAAGGATCTTCCTACTTTAAGCCAAGATCCAGCATTTGCTCCTTATCTCGCTGGGATTGGTAGCACAATCACGAATGAGCAATCATTGGAGAACGAGGAAGTTCAGGCTCAAAGGGAATCAATCAATGACAGATTGCGTAAGCTTTCCGCTGAAAGACTTAAACAAGAACTTGAGATTGCAAAAGGCGACACTCGCACTGGAGCTATGGAGCTTGGTCTTGGTCTTGTTGGGCTAAAGAAAAGATCCGATGTAATGAAGGAGCTTGAGGCCGAACGTGGAGTGCTTCAGGGAAGAATGGCAGAGCTTGGATTCAACAGGCAAACTGGTCAAATGGAAACCGAGACTCCAGAAGGCGCACCAACAGCTACAGCCCCAAGCGCGCCAGCTATTGCTGCACCAACAATGGAACAGCAACCAGCCCAACCCCAAGCACCAAAGAATTTCAATAGTCTTCAAGAAGCAAGGGCAGCAGGCGTGAAGCCTGGAGAACTTATCTACATCAACGGAAAGCCAGGACGACTGCAAGCGAGGCAGTAAGCAATGGCTATAGAGCCAGAGCTTGAGTTCGTTCCAGAGCAGGAACAAGATTTAGAGTTCGCTCCGCTTTCTCAAGAGGAAGCTGGCAACTTAACCAAAGCCGAATATCTCGCATCTGGTGGCAAGCCAGAAGAAGTTATCTCGCCAGAACGCAAGGCTTTACTAGATCAAGAAACACAGCGTCAGCTACAGGTTGGAGCAACCCCACAGCAAACATCCATTGAGGCTGGCAAGGCGTTGGATGCGATGGGAGCGATCCGCAGGCCAGATGGCACGATAGCGGAAGGATACAAACCAACAGCGCAGGCGTTGGCTGAAGGCATTATTGAAACTCCAGCAATCCCAGCCGTAAAGGAAGCGCAGAGGCTGGGCATTGAAACAATATCGTCTGGAACGGATAAGGCTACTGGAGTTGGCTTTGCAATTGGCAGGAACAAGGATGGTAAGGTGGTACGCTTCGAGGCCGACAAGGATGGCAATGTTGACTCATTTGAGCTTGAGCCAGAAGAACCTAGCAGACTAGGCGCGATTGCACGCACTGTTGCAAGCCAGGTAATACCAGCAACGACTGGTGCTGTGGCTGCTGAAACTGCTGCCGCACTTACACCTGGAGGCATACTTCCAAAGCTGGCTACTGGTGCGATTGCTGGTATAGGTGGATTCATCGCAGGCCAAAAGGGTCAAGAGGCCGCTGGCAAGGCGTTACTAGGTCCAGAGCGCATGGCTCGCATCAGCAAAGTCTTACAGCGCGATGTTGAGAAGTATCCAATAACCACAACGGCTGCATCCATTCTTACGCCTACTGGTGGTGGATTGGCTGGGTTGGCAAGAGGAGTTGCTGAAGGATTTACTGGCAAGGTCGCACCAGCAACAAGGGCTGTTGCTCCTTCAATTGAAAGCATTACTGAGTCTGCAAAATACATACAAGGATTAAAACAAGCCCCGAAGGCAGTTGAAGCAGTTGCACCGAAGGCAGAACAAGCAGCAGCAAAGGCAGGCGTTGCTCCAGTTGAATTGCCAATTGAATTGCCTGCAACACCAAAGGGAATTGGATATAGACAAGCTGGGGTAAAGATGGTGAAAGATCCATTTCTTGACAGAGGGGTGCGCGAACAGCTTGCAAAGAGTGAGGATATAAAGTACGCAAAGTTTGGTCAGAAGGCACTGCAAGATGCCCTAGCAAACGAGTCCGATGATGTTGTAAGGGGAATTTTTGAAAGCGGAACTGCTCCTCAAAAAGTAGTTGCCAATGCCGAGCTAATTAACCGAGCATCAAAACAGAATGATGTTAAGTCATTGATTGATCTTGCGAAGACAAGAATAAAACTACCTACAGAAGCTGCTCAAACTGTTGCAGCAATGAGGACTCTCCCATCGGCAACCCAAAATGGATACCTTGCTACACTAAGCGTTTTTCTTGATAAGAATGGAAGAACCCTTACTCAGCCTCTTCTTATAGAAGCCAGAAATCTTTTTAAGCTACAAGCCAGAACTAGGTCAACCTATGAA
>RGUK01000304.1 GCA_010027825.1 bacterium | reverse complement strand
GGGGCTAAACTGGACGTTCATCCGCAACACCTATTTCGAGTTCGACGACCTGTCCGGCAGGCTCGAAAAATTGCCCATAGGCGATACCACACAAGCCCGTGCCGCACTTTTAGGCTGGCAGGTGGACTTAGTACGGCAGCACTCCTATCATGCGGTACAAGCCATGAAAAAGGGGCAAATGATAGCTGACTGGCAGCAAGTCAATGCGGCGATGAAGGCCAACGGATTGGGCGGGCTTGACGATGCTATGCAGGCCGCTTTCGAGGGGCAACTGATAGGCGACGCATCCGTAAAAATCGGCACGGCTGCCTTTGTCCCGGCTGACGTGGTGAAGAACGCAGCGGGGAACTTACGCCTGCTTTTCGGCAATGCGGGGTATAGGCTACTCCCCTACGCCGATACCATGCTCCGGGTGGTCGGGTACCCAGCGGCGGGGCAAAACACCGATCTATACAAAGTGCGCGAACGCGTCTTTAGGAATGTTGAGAACACGTTTACCCTGCGATTAAGATAACCCGCTGCTCCGTTTCCTTCAACTGGGTAGTCAAACTAACTGTTATGAACAACGACTTTGAGGATTTGGAAAAACTGGTATACGGCCTCTTTGCCGGCGCTGCGGTACTGATTGGCCTACTTGTTTGGGCTGCCATAAAACTGTTTACTTAGCCGCTGTATGCGGTACGGGCGGGACGGGTTTATTATCTTTGTGCCATGGAAAAGATAAAGGCCATTATAGATTCCATTGGGTTCAATAACACCATCCTGCTTGTCTCCGGCATGCTGGGCGCGCTTTCGTATGCCCTAAAAAAAGAGATGCGGCTATGGCAAAAGGTTTCTGTTGTCATTATGGGGGGCGCGTCCTCTTTGTTCGTCACGCCTCTTTTGGTCTACTGGCTTGGGCTTCCAAACACCGCGCAAATTTCCGGTGGGATCGGCTACCTTATCGGCCTTTTCTCCATAGAGGTTATGGAAACGGCGTTCAAGTTGTTCGACGAAATGCAAAAGAACCCGAAGTTCCTCATAGAGTTCATAATGAAAAAATTTAAGCGGTGAAAAAAGAAAAGATGGAGCGCGGCGAAATGTCCGAGCTTAAAGCAGAAGCCAAAGAATACGGCATGAAGGTGACGCCTATGAAAAAGAAGGCAAAGGCAAAGCCGAAGGCCAAAGCAAAAAAGAAAACCAAAAAAACCAAATAGCAATGAAAAAGAAATGCAAAGGCAAGAAGGGCGGCATGAAGCCCAAGGCCGGTAAAAAGATGTACTAATGGCAGCCATCCAGAAACGCTTTAAGAAGGTGGTCACCTCGCCCAGCGGGCGCAAGCGCACCATCCGATACGGGCAAAAGGGGGCGACCATTGCCCCGGGAACGCCGAAAGGCGATGCGTACTGTGCGCGTTCGGCAAAGATAAAGAAGTGCAAAAACCCGCCATGCCCAAACGACTTGTCGAGAAAGAAATGGAAATGCCGGGGGACAAAATCAATGAGATAACCAAAACCGTTTACCAATGTCAAAGGAAAAGAATGTAAAGGTCATCAATGACCTTGTGGCCACGATCATGAAGCTGGGCGTGGGCTTCGCCGAAGGCCAAGTCGGAAAGCGCGTGAACGACCCGCTCGTTGAAAAAGGCGTTGACCTTATCTTCCCGCTCACGCGCAAGATGATCGAGGTCTTGTCCGACAACAATCCGGACAACACCAGCCAAGTCAAAGAAGTCATGCTGGACTGGACCAACGGCCCTCTTGCAAACTACCTCGAAGAAATCTTTGCAGCCCTTATCGTTAAGCAAAAAGACGAGAACGTAAAGGCGCTGCTGGCCTTCCTGACGCTCAAGTTCGTAGAAGCCCTGCGCATCTACTCCGACGACGACGAAAAGAACAAAGAACAGATCAATGCCCTCTGGGAAGGCATCATCGTTGCCCCTCAGACGCACGCCCTGATTGTCAACCACATCGTAAAACCGCTGCTTATCAAGTCCGGCGCTACTGAGCAATGGGTGGTATTCGTTACCAACCTTGTGCAGACCACGCTCGAGGGGCTTGTGAACGCGAAAAACGGCGGCACGGTAAGCCCGCCCGCAATCCAATGAGGCCGCTAATCTTCGCCTTACTTGTGTTGCTTTTGTCGGCACAGGCAAAAGCACAGACCTTGGACGCCTTTTGGACATATTCCTTTACGGCGGACACTATCACAAACACAGAGGCGGACACTTTGCTGCTCCCTACGGACTTTGTTTCGCCGTGGTCGTATGCCTATCACATCGTCGTGGATTCCCTCTCGGGCGCGGATACGCTGCGCTTTACGGTACAGGAAAGTGTCCTACGGTCTGGGGCAACCGACTGGGTGACAGTATCCACGGGTGCTGGGTCTGCCTTAGTTTCCCCTGTGCGCTTGTCCGCCGCCCTTATGTATGGCCGTCGGCAGCGCTTGATTATCACCGGAAGCGGAACACAAAGTACGCGGTATACAGTCTCCTTTTTGGCAAAGAAGGTGCACAAGTAATCGGTTCCTTTGTGTCCCCTATGATGGGGCGTCGTCAAAAGCGGCGCCCCTATTCTATTTTTGCTTAGGCAATCCGGCTTCCTCGTACATCTTGTACACCTTCTCCATAAGCCGTTCTTCTCCGATATTTCCTTCCGGGTCTGCCATAGCGGAATACCAGTCCAGCCACGTAAGGTTCTGCCCGGGCACTTTTTGTGTAAGTTTCCCGCCCAGCGTTATTTGAGAAATCAAGTCATCCAAAGACGCCTGCAACACGCGCTCGTTGACCAAGCCTTTTTCCCTTGCAAGGAATATT
>RGUK01000303.1 GCA_010027825.1 bacterium | reverse complement strand
CACGAACAGCGTTACTTGTATGATTCTAACCCAAATGCTCGCGAAATTCGTATTCGTAAGCACAAAGATGGTCGTTGGTATGATCAAAACAAGGAAAATTATTCTCCATCCGAAAATCCTTGTGCGTTCTACGATTACAACTTCTAAAATTACAACGCCGTTATAGAAAGGGAATCAAAATGTCTAATAGGAATGCAGAGATTGCCAAAACTATTTTGCAACAGCTCGGTGGCAATATGTTTACGACCATGACGGGCTCTAGGGATTTTGCGGCAGTGCCTGACGACCTCACCTTTAAGATTGGCCGCAATGCCAAGGGGGTCACGCATGTTACCATTCTCCTGACTCCGGCAGACCTCTACAAGATGGAATTTATTAGGGTTAGGGGGATGAGCGCCAAGGTCGTCTCTACTCATGACGATATCTTTGCCGACCAGATGGGCGACATCATAGAGCTTGAAACAGGACTCAAAACGACATTGTTTTAATGTATGGGGGGGGGCTTGACAGCCCCCACCAAACTTTGATAGTATTTTTCGTATCAAAGGATAGATATGCAAACTTTTTTGCCGTTCCCCGAGTTTAACCGTAGCGCCCAATCCCTCGACTACAAGCGCCTCGGCAAGCAGCGCGTCGAAACGCTACAAATCATGCAACCAAGATGTGGCGTGGGCACGAAAAGCTCTTGGCCATCTATGGCAAGGAAATGTGCATCGAGTGGCGCTCCCGTGGCTATAACGACTCCCTTCTGGAGCGTTTTGTGGAGTTTGAGAATCAATTCCCAGACTGTCCCGCCCCCGAGTGGCTGGGTAAGGCAGAGCTTCATCTGTCTCACCAAAGCAATCTGGTTCGGAAGCTGCCAGAGTTTTATGGGCGAGTTTTTCCCAACGTGTCTGGAGATATGCCATATTTTTGGCCCGTTGAATAGGAGTACGTATGTCTCGACAAAACTACTGGTCTTGCACCAAATTCGCCGACTGGCTCAGGGGTACCGCCAAGCCTAAATGCGCCAGTTTGGAAGACTGGGGAGGCTGGAGAAAGAATGCGAAGAAAAAGTCACCACTCCGGTACTGGTTGGCTGAAACCGCATTATCAAAATTGCAGGATTTTGTCAACTGGCCACTGGACTTGTTCAGAAAAGTCAGGTACTATTGTGTTAATCGCTGGGTTTTAAGAACACACGCACTTACAGCCAGCCCAAAGGACATCAAACCCGGGCAGTGGATGGACCTCGGCGACAGGCTCCTGCCGTGCTTGTTCAATGAACTCGCCAATTACGTTGAAGTTGAACTCGCCCGCCACACCTACTTTTGGGACGATGAGTTTCGAGCAAAAAACCCATCACCTTGGCTTAAGCAGAAGTTTCCTAACCTATTGGGTTGGCGTATGCCCGCTGCTGGCATGTACCACCTCGACTGGGCATCTGAACTCAGGCATGAGGACGGGACACTGACCCCACAAGCCCAAACTGCAAGGGAGATTAAGTCACTTTACCTATGGTGGAAGCTTGAAAGAGCAAACCGACCAGACCCATACGAGGTGAGCGGCATGAGTAAGATGGACAGGAACCCCTCGGGGGACGTCGATGACTTGCTGGGTGGTCTTTTTTTAGTCAACACCAGCCCAGAATATAAGGAAGCAAGGGAAAAGCTCGGCCAAATTGAGGAGGACTTCGAGAAAGAGGATGACGCCATGCTCACCCGGCTGGTTAAACTCAGAAGGTCTCTTTGGAATTGAAAAAACAGAAAAACGTGTTGTCCTAATATATGAACCCCGCAGCAAGAGGACAACACAATGCAACAAGATAAAAACAAAGAGTTGGCGGCCAAAATCATTGCAACCCAAGCCAAAGACCTCGGCAAGGCACTCAAGCTGATGCTTTGTGGGGATGTTACACACATTTCATATGGGTTTGAGAAAAACTCAAATTGGAATCAGGGCTCCCAAACACGCAACGCCAAGCATGTAAAAAAGCTTGTTCAGGAGGTTTTCCCGGTACTTAAGGAAGCCCAGAAGGCTTGGGAGAAGATGGATGTCAATAAGCTGCCGGGCTTTATCTGCACGACCGGCACCGACGCTACTGGCTCATTTGTTCAGTTTCAGTTTATTCATGGTGGCGCCCCCGACATTAGACTCTACATCAAGGTGATGTCGAATGTTGTGGTCCATTGTTAAAAAGACATGAAGGGGGGCTTGACGCCCCCTTTTTCTTTTGATACTATCATTTTATAGCAAGGAGAAACCGCAATGGATTCCGAAAACAAAGTTACGATGGAGCTGACCCAGAAAGAAGTTGAACTCATTCAGAAGGTTCGCCAGTATGAGCAGACGCAGATGAGCTCCCAAGACGACAATTGGTATCCGGCTTGTGGTGGCACCGAACAGGTTTTTCGTAGTCGTTCTGGTCGTCGCCTACTGTATTGCTGGCAGCCCTCGACTGGCAAGCATGCATATGTTGATGTAGACAACGACATGGTTTTGACCAATCAAGAGGCTGAATTGGCTATGATGATGTACTGATTGCCGGAGAATGGTGTATGTTGGAAATCAAAGATAAGTACGGTACAGAATTTGTTTTTAAGTTTGAAATTGATATTGATAACATGGAGGATGTGGAATGTGAGGTGTGTGTATTTTTTCAACCACGCAGCCGCAACATCTACCTCTACTGGCCGCCAGAAGAAGATGTGTGGGAGCTGTCTCGGGTAAAATTGACCGACGACCGTTCTGATGGTCGGGAACTCGATGTCGCTAAATTGGATGAGCACCTTGTGGAGCAACTGATTGGAGTAGCTTTTTTTCA
>RGUK01000302.1 GCA_010027825.1 bacterium | reverse complement strand
TGATTTCCTCACCTTCCGGCGTCTCGAGGATGATTTCGTCAGCGTAGAAATCGGGGCGGATTGATAAAACTAGCATGATCAGTCTCCTTCCGTGGGTTGGGATTGCGATTGTTGCCCGATCCATTCCACGAAAGCAAGACGGTCTTGCGAGTCTAATTTTTCAAATGCCTTTTGCGCTAGTTCCAATCGTGTCGGCAATCGAATGATGCCGGCATCAATTGCGGCACGACGAACAGCTCCGCGCCGCTGATCCGGTGGTAAGTCGATTAAGCGTTGCTGTTCGGATGACGGAAGGCGACGAAAGGATACTTGCTCATCGTGGCCACGAATCCAGTTTGGAATTATCAATGATTCTTCCGAGTCGGAAGATTTATTGATAATTGTCGCCACCATTGATTGCGCGCACCCAACCGCATCCGCCGTTGCTTGCTGGGTTTCTTCTGGGTGTTCGGCACGACGGGCGCGGATAGCTTCGGTTTTAGACAATACTGTGCCAATAGTTTCGCCACGCTTTGACGCCATAATTGCGTCAACTTGATTCATCTCTAATTTAATTTTGTTCCTACAAAGCACTTCAAATGATGAAATGCCAAGAGGTTTCCATGCCTCATTTTTTTTTAAAATTAGAATCAAATCGCGCAATGATTCGGCGCGTTGCTCCAACTCATATCGAGTAGTTTGAGCTTGATTAACAAAATAAATGGCCCATGGTCGTGTTCCTGGATGTGCAAATTGATCTTCAGTTTCATCCAGGAGAACAGACACGAGCGCACTCCCTGCTTGCGGATTGAAGTTCTGCCAATGTCATAAGAGTAATTGATTTTTTTGTTCTTCTAAAAAGTAATTTTTGATGTGTTCCAGGATCAGCATTTTTTTGGTAATCAGCAGTTCTACAAGCATTTGCTATGTTTTTTCTTAAATCAGATTCCTGTTGAGCAATAGTTTTTTCAGGAACTATGGTTTTAAAACTATTCTTTAATGCACTTAAAAATTGAGTAACCGCGGGATGATCCCAAGGTAAATTCATGGAATCACAAATCATCTTAATTTTTTCAATTCCTTCAATTTCATTAACTGAATCATCAAGCGCTCCAAGAATTAAACTATCCAGTTCCGAAGAATGGGGAATAAAGGTCAGTTCTTTCTGTTCCTTATCATTTCCGCCACCTCCGCAAATGGCAGGCAAACTAATAATTGATTCTTGTTGTTCACGAATGGCTTGTATTACGCGATTCATGCGCGGATCGTTTGGAACAAAACCATAACAGCGTTTTTTTGAACGATAGGATCGCCAAGCGCGTGCAAACATTTGTTCAATCCATGGGATGGAACGAATATGCGTTAAACAAGCTATGTGAGAAATTGGAGGAACATTTAATCCCTCATATGCCATGGCGCATGTAACCAATGCTTTTTTCTGACCTGAACGAAAAAGTTCAATATCCTCATAAGCGCTGGATTCGTCAGAAATGGCCAGAGCGGTCGAAATATTTTGTTTGAGTAATTCAGCGTGATACCGCTTAGCAGTCGCCTGGCTTTCAACAACGACCAACAATTGATCGCCATGAATTTTCCAATGATCGATACAATTTTTCAATAATTGCTTGGCCATATCTCCTGCTAATGCCGTCCATATTGCTTGAGATTCGGAGTTTTTATCAACTTTTGAAAGCCTGCATTCATTCAATAAATCTTTATTTTGCCATTTGACGGGCCCATCTGCAAAAAAGAATTCAATGGGAACTATTGCTTTTTCACTTAGAGCTTGCTGGCGAGTATATCTAATAATTTTTCCATCAAATTGTTTTAAATCTAATTTGTATCCTTCATTTTCAAGAGAATATGGTAAACCATAAATCATCGTGTTGTCATTTGTTTCAGTAGTTCCAGTCATCAATAATCGCAATCTATATTCCAATGATTCCAATGCTTGTGTCAGCACATTTGATTCACCATTCAAATTAATTTTTGCATGATGAATTTCATCAATGACCAACAAATATTGATGTCTTTGAAGTTCTTGTTTCCACAATTCGGGATTTGTAACTAATGATTGATGTGTTGTCACAAATCCGCGCGTCCCACGAGATGGGTCAATTTCATTCCCACTTTCACGAATGTCTATTCCAAAATCAGATTTGATGTCTATGGCAGCTTGTCTTGCGAGTGATAAACGCGGGACAAACCAAGCAAGTTTAAAATTATTAAATTTCTGAGCTAATATTCCTGGCAGCATTGATTTTCCGCCACCAGGCACAACATAAGCAAGAATAGATTGAGGAGATCGAATCAAAGACCAAGGATCAATTTTGTTAATTATTGATTCAAGTTCTTGCTGATGAAAACGAAGCCTTTTCATTTTTTACCTTTCCTGATGTTGCATTCTGGACACAATGCTTGCATCTCATGCACATTGGTTTTGCGAGTAATCGCAAAAGGGATTATATGATCGGCGTGCCAATCATCAGGCAAATTACATCCGCATATCTGGCATTTGCCATCGGCGGCGATCCAAAGAGCCGCTCGTAATTTTTTAGACCTTAAACGACGATTATCCATATGACACGCCTCAGGAATCGAACCTGAGAGCCGACCGCCTACGGTCGCGTGTCAGCGCATGGTGGCAGGGTGCCATGCGCCCGGCGGGAGTCTCGGATTCCATGCGATCCGCCTGCCCTCGCCGGTTGACGAAAATAACATACCCCGGCCGGTGATGACCCAAGACGACCAGACATGACGCTCTATCTGGTTTGCGGCAACGCGCCGCCCGGCCGGGGCATGATCGGTCAGAACGGACAATCGTCCTGATTGTGCCCGTC
>RGUK01000301.1 GCA_010027825.1 bacterium | reverse complement strand
CAAGGCCGTAGGGGGGGTCGCAAACAATCCCGCTAAAGTAGTTATCTGGAAACGTACGCATGACTTCTAAGCAATCGCCCGTGATGATTTCATTCATCTTTCAATCTCCGTCAACCGCAAAATAGGAATAGGACGCCCCTTGCAAGGCTTATATAGCTAAAGCGTCTCTATCCCTAAAAGCCCATGGGGGACTGGAACCCCCGCCTTCTATTGACGCTCTACTCGTTTTGAGCTAATGGGCTTTAAGCGCGCTGCATGTTTAAATATTCTTTAATTGCAGATAGATTGTTATCTGTCAACACGTCTTGAGAATATCCGCGATGGCGGGCTTTCGTGCGTAAGAAAAATATTAGCGCCGTATCCGATTTGTCTTTGATTCGCTGTTCTAGCATTTCTTCGGCAACGTCTATTTTAAGCTCCATGATTTGATCGCGTAGTTCTTTGAGTTCTTGCGTACTATTGATCTTGAGCGAGTGTCTTTGATTTGTTCGATTGTTGGCGGGGTTTTACCCGAATTGTTTTTTCTTGGCATAGCCCTTATTTAACAAAAGAGTGCATTAAATTAAACTATTGTATAAAATATCAGTGCAAAAGGCTGATTATGACAACATATCAAAGAGATTATTTTGGCTGGTGTTCAAACCAAGCAGCCGCGATTCAGAACAAACAGTTTGAATCGCTGGATATTGACAACTTGATAGAGGAGATTCGAAGCTTGGGAAATGCGGAAAAACAAAGATTGATTAGCAATTTGGTTATTGTTTTCATGCATTTGTTGAAGTGGAACTATCAAAGCCTGCGAAGGTCAAATAGTTGGAAAAACTCGATAGCTGAGCACAAAAGACGCGTACTAAAAATACTAAACAAAAACCCTAGTATGAAAGCTTGCTTAAACGAATGCGTAGAAGATGCATATCAAGAAGCACGCTACGAAGCATCGCAACAAACTGGGCTTGAAATTGACACATTCCCGCAAGGCTGCCCATTTGCTCTTAGCACGATTTTAAATCCTGATTGGCTGCCCGAATAGACAAAAAAGAATTTTTTCTGTAAAACATTGCATGTCTATCGAGTGCATAGACTTTGCTTGAATTTGACCCCTCAACATAGGGTTGAGGGGTATTTCACTTGAGCACGCGCACCTTGTTAATATTTTCCCAAGCTTTTTGCACCCGCGCAATGATAAACAAAAATTGTTTTTCAGGATCATTTAGCGTTTCAAGATCCATCTCCAAAATCGCTTGAGCAATAACGTCTTTTACCCACGGCGTTTCAATTTTAAAATTAAGAACGAAGTCGTTCTTAATCGACATGCGTTTGTTTTTGTTTGATACTATCGCGCTCCTCAATAAGCATCTGTATTTGTAGGCTCAAAAATTCGATCTCTTTTTCCTGTTCGCCGATTTTGCCAAAAAGTTTTTTGCGCATAGAGTCTATTTGTTGTTTTAGATTTGTTACCGCAACTAATGCGGTTTCTTCTTCTGTTTCAAACATATTTAATTGTGCTGCCATGACCGCTCCTTATGACTGAGCGAGTCTACAATCCGCCATGTTTTTTTTCAATTAAATTGCGTTTGTTTTGATTAAGATTATTTGTTAGACTCGTTGCGTCTAGAAAACGAAACTTACCCAGGCAAGGCAAGGCTGGGCGAGGCTAGGCACGGCAAGGCGAGGCACGGCAAGGCGAGGCAGGGCCAGGCACGGCAAGGCAAGGTTTAACTTAAAGGAAATTATGAAAATATCAGCAAAAATCAAAATTGAAGGCACAAAGCCGTTATTATTCCACACGTTCCCGATCGATACTCTCGATGCTGGAAAAGCTAAAAAGGGAACTACGGGCAATGACGCGGAAGAGTGGAAAAACACTGTGCTAATGGACGGCGAAAGGCGGTTATACGTTTACGGAAGCTATTTGCGCGCTTGTATAAGCGAGGGCGGAAAGCATATTAAAGTCGGCAAGGGGAATATTTCTAAAAAGGTTGGCGCATGCCTTGAGGTAAACGGCGAAAGAGTTTTTTTAGACGATCTAAAAGTACCCGCGGACAAGGATTTAACACGCCTCAACACGGATAAAGTTTATTTAGACGTGCGCTCTGTAGTAAACCCCATGACTAAAGGGCGGAACTTGCGATACCGGATTGCAGCGAAAGAAGGCTGGTCTTTAAGCGCAATTATTACGTGGGACGATTACGTTGTATCAAAAGAAAATATGAAACAATGCGTTGAAAACGGCGGCCTATACGATGGCATTGGCGACGCGCGTAAAATCGGTTTTGGAAAATTTATTTTACTCAGCTTTCAAATCTTAGATTAAATTCTTGGCAAGGCCACGCTAGGCGTGGCTAGGCATGGCTGGGCATGGCTTGGCTTGGCGCGGCAAGGCAAACACACCGCATCTTCTCGGAGGTGCGGCAGTTTGCTTGGGCAAGGCATGGCCCGGCTCGGCGTGGCAGGGCTTGGCAAGGCAAAGCAAGGCGGTCCACGGAAAGAGCAGCGGAGAACAACGCATCTCCGGCGCCCTTCTGTGGACCTTTCAAGGCGCGGCCACGCGTGGCAAGGCTAGGTGGGGCCGTGCCCGGCAATCCAAGGCATTTTTCTCGCGAAAGGGCGAGCTATGGGTGCAAAGGTTCTTCAGTTCCGCCCCAAGGGGCGAAGGTTTCGAGATCTCACCATCGTCGGCGAGGGGCCGGAGGACGTTCGGAAGATCGAAGATCAGAAGGCCATGTCGCAAGCGTCTCGCGACGCTCACGAAGCGGCTTCGAAGCTCGCGCCATGCACTCCCACACACCGCTCGTCCCGCGGGCCTCGAGAGGCCGCAC
>RGUK01000031.1 GCA_010027825.1 bacterium | reverse complement strand
TCAAGGCTTCCCATTTTAGTCCCACACGGTATGGTGGAGAAAAGGGAGTCAGCGCATGTCCATAATCCATATCTTTACCACGCTGCTAACGCCACGAGATAAGCAGCACCTAGTCCTACTTTTACTAGCTTCTGCTGCCGTTTCACTGGTAGAAACTGTAGGCGTTTCAGCGCTCATGCTTTTTATCAGCGTTGCAACTAATTTTTCTTACATCCAAACGAATGGGTTTTTCGCCTACTGGTATCGCCTCCTTGGCTTTACACAGCCAGCAATCTTTGTAATCGTAGTCGGCGGATGCCTCATCGTATTTTATGGTTTGCGTGCGCTAATCAATGTTGCACATATTTATCATCTCAACCGCTTCGCTCAAATGCGCCAATACGACCTGGCAAACCGAGCCTTTCGTCATTTCTTACAGCTGCCCTACCACGTCTTTGCAACCAAAAACAGCGCAAGCCTTGCGCACTTAATCAACGCCTCCTCCATGCAAATAACCCACGTGATTAATGGCTCACTGTCGATCGTTGCTGAAACCGCCACTATTGTTGCGATCTACGCGATGCTTTTTTATATCAACTGGAAGATGACCCTTGTGCTCACACTCCTGCTGAGCATCAAAGTTATGCTCATCATCAAAACCTTTTCTGGTCGCATTACAGCTGCCGGAAAGCGAGCACATCAATGCAGCCTGGAGCGTGACAGTATTTTTAACCAGAGCTACGGTAACTTCAAGTTGCTCAAGCTGCTAAGTTATAATCGCGACCACATCGAACATTTCAAGCAAAGCGCCCTGGGTTTTGCTCAAGCAAACAATGTCAGTCAGGTCTGGCAGAGCCTGCCCCGCTTTGTGCTTGAGACAATCGGTTTTTTTGTGCTAATTGGCGTTATTATCTACGTGCTCTTGCGCTACAACAATGCTCAGTTTGTATTGCCAATAGTCTCAATGTATGCACTGGCCTTCTATCGCTTTCTACCTTCGATTACAAAAATCCTAACCAGCTACAACCAAGTCATTTTCAACAAGCACGCTGTAGTGCCTTTCATGCAGTACCTGCACGAGCCAACCGAACAGCTTGGGCACACACCCATCACTTTTAGGCACACGATTGCTGCCGACAACCTCGCGTTTGCTTATGATCCAACACGCCCCATCCTTAGCAACATCTCGTTAACCATTCACCGAGGTGAGCGCATCGGGTTTATGGGCGCTAGCGGTGCTGGTAAAACCACCCTGCTAGATATCTTGATTGGCGTCCTTAAACCCACCAGTGGAACGCTAGCAATTGATGGAGTCCCTCTCTCCGATGCAACAATGCGCGCGTGGCGTTGCCATGTCGGCTACATCCCGCAACAGGTGTACTTATTCGATGGCACCGTGGCAGAAAATGTTGCATGCGGCAGGCCTCTTGAGAAAGAACGCGTACACGAAGCCTTGCGCAAGGCGCGCCTTGCTAGCTTCGTAGAAGAACGTGGCGGCTTGGATGCGGTCGTTGGGGAAGGAGGCATTCAGCTCAGCGGAGGCCAGCGCCAACGCCTCGCTATCGCACGCGCGCTCTATGCCGACCCAGCAGTGCTTGTTTTGGACGAAGCAACTTCCGCCCTGGACCATGAAAATGAAGAACACATCATGCAAGAAATTTACGAAACCGCTGCGGACAAGACATTACTCATCATTGCCCACCGCATTAGCACCCTCAAACGGTGCGATCGGATTTTCAATCTTGAAGGGGGCCTTGCCCACGAAATAGCGCAAGCCGAACTGCCTGAAGCCGCATCGTTACACAAAGGGCCGGGGAAATACAGCTTTTTGAGAAAATAGACATGCACCCTGAAGAAAGATCTGGTCAGGTAGAGCATGAGCATCATGAAAAACCCAATGCTCAAAGCAAAGCACCAGAAGCCACTGCCAGAAAGTATCCAAATCATACGCCGTGCATGCAAATAATGTCGTACGCCGGCAAACAGCGTATAGAAACAGGCAATCCCAAGAAACAGCTGCAAGCAATAGCGGCCTAAAAAGACCAAGTACGGAGCTACATGAAAGTTGATGCGATGTTTACGCAACGCAACAAGCAGCGCAACTGTCATAGCCAATGCAGAAATACTATTTGCCAAGGCAATGCCATACGCGCCCATGAAATAAATGCCTACTAGATCGCAGACAATATTAACGGTCGCGCACATCGCAGACGCTTTGGTTGCTGACCAGGTATCTTTCATGGCATAAAACATGCTGAGCAAGACCTTGTTCAGGCACAAAAAGCCCAATCCAAGAGCATAATAGATCAGAATTATAGCGCCCTCATGCATCTGGAGGGCGGTAGCCTTGCCGCTCAACAATAAGCTGAAGAGCTGTTCGGAGGAAAACATAAGAAAAAAGGTTGCTGGCAAGATGATCCAACTCACGAGCTTGGTAACTTCAAGCAAATAAAAATTCAGGCGCCGTGGTGCATACAACACCAACCGAGAAAAATGAGGCAACAAGACGCTGGAAAGAGCCACCGCAAACATCCCCAGCGGAATATTCATGAAGCGAGAACCGTAGTAGAGCAGCGAAACTGAACCTTTTGGCAGAAATGATGCGATGCTACCACTAATAAACAGATTCAACTCAAAAATGCTTACACCAAAAAGGCAGGGCAAAAACTTAGTCAGCACAGCCTTGAACGCAGCACGAGAACCAGCGTCAATCACGCCAAACGTAAATCCCTGTGCAAAATACATGTAGACATGGAGCAGAAACTGGATGAAGGCGCCCAGAATAACCCCACCGCACAAATATACCGGCGACAATTTGTATGAGAGGCAAAAAATTAGTGCGCCTATAAAAACAACGTTCCAGAGAGGCGTTCCAAGCGCAGGAACAAAAAAGTGATTTACCGCATGCAGCGCGCCACCTAGCAAGGCACAACTGGAAATAAAAAGCAAAAAGGAAAACAAAATCTGGAGGAAGGGTACCGCATAGGACACCTGCTCTGCGCAAAAACCAGGCGCCACCAATTTAACAATCCACTCAGTTTTAAGCAGCACCGCAACATACATGAGCAAGATAATGCCCTCAAAAAATAAAAATGAGAGGGTCATTAACCCGCTTGCTTCGCGCTTATTGTTTTCCTTAACTGTTTTAACAATAACAGGGACAAACGAGGCGCTCAAGGCACCTTCTGCAAAAACGTGTCTGAAAAAATTGGGGATGCGAAAAGCGGCAATAAAGGCATCAGAAACTGCACCAACCCCAAAGTATCGCACCATTAAAAATTCGCGCATCACCCCAAGAATGCGACTGAGAAAAGTGAGGAGGCTGACCTGAAGGGTTTTTTTCAGGATTGATCGTTTGCTTAACTGAAGGCTCATGGCGGGTCCTTGCTTTTAATGCCATCATTACCACTCAAAACATGTGCCTTGCCACTCTATACCGTTAACCAGCACAGGAAGACACACCTTCGTTGCCACTAACAGGGCACGAGCGAGAAAGGAGCATAAATCAATCCGGGGCTTTTTCAAGCAAAAGACGGCCGTTTTCAAGATGCAACACGTGGCTCATGCGCTCGTATACAGCCTGATCGTGGGAACACAGTACCACCCCCATGCCCCACGCAGTCGTTGCTTGTAAGATCAGATCAACCATGCTCTGGGCATTACCAGCATCTAAGTTGCCGGTTGGCTCGTCGGCAAGTAAGAAGCGGGGTCGGTCAAAAAGCGCACGCGCCAATGCAACGCGTTGCTGCTGTCCGCCAGAAAGCTGCGTCGGATAGGCTGCAGCTTTTTCCTCCAAACCAATCTGCCCTAATAATTCCCTGGCACGCTCGCGGCAAACTTCCGATGCGATTCCTCTAATTAAACCAGGCAGCATGATGTTTTCAATGACGGGCAGTTCGTTAATCAGGTAGTGGAACTGGAAAACAAAACCAATCGCCTGCCGCAGCGCTAAACCTTTTACGCGACCAAGCGGCTGACCGTCCAAGAGAGCGGATCCGCTTGTTGGCTCATCTAAGCCGCCCAGCAAGTGAAGCAATGTTGATTTGCCACTGCCCGAGACGCCCCGAATAGCGTACGTTTTGCCCTGCTCAAAAGCAAACGAAATATTGGAAAACACCGCTTGCTGCTTGCCATTCGCGAAATAAGATTTGGCAACAGCTTGCAAGGCCAGACTGTGTGAGTGTTTGAACATGCATCACCTTCAGTAATCCTGCATTGTATGCCTTACATTCGCACAAGGTAAGAAATCTTGCAACTGAAAATCGAAATCTTCTAATATGAGCACAGGACACCGCAGACAACCTCACGGGTTGTGCTTAGATATCGCACTCATGCACTTTATCTGCATAACACGCGGGCAATCAACACATTCTGCGCAAACTCAGGGGGAGGGGTAGAGACCATGTCATTGTATAATCGCGACCATGCAACTGAAAACGATATACCAAGCATTTTACCGATCATTCCAACTATTGATGTAGTCGTTTTTCCGCACATGGTCGTTCCATTGCTCATTTTGGACGAAAAAATAATCAAAGGTGTTGAGGCTGCGCTGCAAGGATCAAAAAAGATTCTACTTTTAGCCGCTCGTCAACAAACGGCTGATTATCACGGCCCTATTGGTATACACGACCTGTACAAAGTAGGAACCGTAAGCAACATCATGCGCATCATGCACCTGCCCGACGGCGGCATCAAGGTGCTCACTCAGGGCATGTGTAAAGCCCAGGTGGAGGAAGTAATCTCTGATCAAGAGCTGCTACAAGCTCGCGTCACTGTCATCGATCCTGAAATCGCTAAAATGTGCGATGCGGATGTCATTGACAAGCACATCAAGAACTTGCTTGCCATCGTCGAACGGATGGCCAGCAGTGGTCGCATGTTTAGCCCAGATTTCCAGGCAATTCTAGCGCAGATCCAAGACCCTGACCGTATTGCCGACTTTATCCTTTCCCATTTGAATTTGAACGTGGCGCAAGCACAAGTACTGCTTGAAAAAGAAAATGTCGCCCTTCTGCTTGAGGGAATCTACGAGTTCTTGCACTCCGAGTTTGAAATTAACTCCATGCAAGAACGTATTCGCAGTAATGCCCGTGATTCTATCAACAAGTCCCAGCGCGAATATTATTTGCGTGAGCAGCTCAAAGCGATCCAAAAAGAGCTTGGAGAAGAAGGCGACGTAGAAATGGACGACCTGAAAGACAAAGTTGCCAAGCTTGCCATGACACCGGAAGCACATGCAGAAGCGCAACGCCAAGTCCGCCGACTAGAAAAAACGCCGCCGGATTCGATGGAAGCAACGGTTATTCGCAACTATCTTGAATGGATGGTTGCTATGCCGTGGGGGCACTTCACCAAGGACAATACCAGCTTGGAGCATGCAAAGAACATCCTCAATGAGCACCACTACGGCCTTGACGACATAAAAGACAGAATTCTCGATTTCCTCTCCGTCCGCTTTCTCAAGCAAGATTGTCACACCCCTATTCTCTGCCTCTTTGGCCCTCCTGGCGTTGGTAAAACCTCGCTGGGCCAGTCAATTGCAAAGTGCTTAGGTCGCACGTTCTTTAGAATTTCCTTGGGCGGCGTGTATGATGAATCAGAAATTCGTGGTCACCGCCGCACCTATGTTGGCGCCATGCCAGGAAGATTCATCCAAGCTGTCCGCAAAGCCGGCAGCTGCAATCCTGTCATTGTTATTGATGAGATCGACAAAATCGGCATGTCTAATCGGGGCGACCCATCAGCAGCGTTGCTAGAGGTGCTTGACCCTGAGCAAAACGATGAATTTTACGATAATTACCTGGGCGTGCACTTTGACCTTTCCAAAGTCATGTTCATAGCAACCGCAAACGACCTTGGCGCCATCCCTGGTCCATTGCGTGACCGCATGGAAATCATCCAAATTTCTGGCTACACGCACGAAGAAAAGGTCCAGATAGCAAAAACCCACCTCCTGCCAAAAGCCATCAAGAATACCGGCCTTGAACACAAAGGGTTCGACCTGTCCGATGCCACCTTGGGCGTACTCATCCACAACTACACCCGCGAAGCTGGCGTACGGGACCTGGAACGCAACATCCAAAAGCTATGCTCAAAGTATGCGCGCGCCTTGGTTGAAACCAACAGCAAAATCACCATCACTCCTGAAAACGTGCATGAGTACCTTGGCCCAACCAAGGTAACGGGTGAAAATATCAGACTTGGCCATAAAGTTGGTGTTACCAACGGCTTGGCTTGGACGCCATACGGCGGCGATGTTCTGCAAGTGGAAGCGGTTCTCATGCCTGGTACTGGCAAACTGATCATGACAGGCCAACTAGGCGACGTCATGAAGGAATCGGCACAGGCAGCAATGACCTACGCTAAAGCACATGCTGTGCTATTTGGCATTGAGCCAAAGGCCTTCAACGAATTCGACCTGCATATTCACCTGCCAGCAGGCGCTATTCCCAAAGATGGCCCTTCTGCTGGCATCACTTTGCTTTCATCAATCCTTTCAGCATATACCAAGCGCGCTATCAACGGCGACTTTGCCATGACAGGAGAACTTAATTTACGCGGTGAAGTACTGCCTATTGGAGGGGTAAAAGAAAAGATCCTTGCAGCCAAGCAACACGGCCTTAAAAACGTTATTATCCCAAAGTCAAACCAGAAAGACCTGGTCGGGCTGGATAAAGTATTTGAAGGGCTGCAAATTTTACTGGTAGAAAACGTCGCAGAGGTACTGCACCACGTCTTAATGCCACAGGGCACCAAATAACCAGCTATTGGGCGTTTTTAGGTAGTCGCCTTGTCAACTTGAAAGTGATACGGGGCCTTGCACAGCCAGGGCCCGTACACTAGCCTGAAAGTAAATGGGAGGTTACCATCATGAAGACACTGTTATTGGTGCTTTTGTTACCCTTTTTAATTATCGACCCAGCTGCGGGCGTTTGCGTACGACCCTTAAGGCTTTCAGCCGCTGGACGCAGCTCTTTAGTTACCATCGGCAAAGCAGCTAGCCTGCAACATCCTGCTGTTAGGCTCCAGGCACTCACACGCGTCATATGGCGCACAGCAAGCGGCGTAAGCAGTTTGGTAATTGGCGCTAACATGATAAATCCAGGTCTGGTAGACGGCATCTGGAATAACCCTGCCTACATACGCAAGGAATGGGAGCAGAAGGCCGGCGCTTTTGCCTTCCTGAAATGCGTTTGGAACATGCCTACCTATGCAGCTGTTAAATCTCAGTCATTGCAAAGAGAAAGCATTCTTGTTGCCCTGAGCGGGGCAAACGAACGGTTGGCTGAAGAGCTGTCAGAAGCCAGCTCCTTATACTTGGTACGCCAAATAGACCAAGCAGCACAATTGGAAAACGCTGCCCGGAGCCATCTTGAGCAAGTAAAGCCCTCCATAAAAGGCTGGATTTCCTCATTGATACATCCGAACTTAGATCATGGAGCCCAAACGCCACCTACCCAGCAGGCTTAAATACGCCTTAGAATGCGCTCTAAGTCCATAATTGCCTTGTCCAAAACCTGCAGGTGATACTCCAATGAGCGCGCACGCCGCAGGGGGATGCGGCTTTTGTAGCGCACACGCACATTTTTACTATAACGCTCAAAGCGTTCGCGCTCACGATAAACATCTTCAAGAAGGGCTTTAAGTTCATGGATTGCTAAGGGCTTAACCGCAGCTTCATGTACCACTGCATAGTGCGCACGGTACGCGATGCGGGCCTCATTGGCTTTGGCAATCAATGCGAGCATCCGGTCATAGTTATAAGCATCAGCAGGAGGCGGAGAAACAACAACAGAAGCGGGGGCAGCGTTAATATGCGGCAAGGCGCTATCTGCCTGCCACGCATGCCAAACGATGCGCCCTATGACTAGGAGCGCAATGGCAATGATAATAACCCCATTTCTTGATAACTTCATAACGCTTTGTCCCCAGCATTGGCTGAGGCATAACCCCCTATTTATTACTGATTGTAATTTTATCTAGGTAAAAATGCAAGCTTTTCAGCGCTTTCAACCACAGTTTTTGCTATTTTTCTGTCACTGCAACCTTGATGTCGTTTGACTGCCTGTCCCAATTTCCTTACCATAGAGGGGTTTTAGAACCATTTTTAAAGGTCCCCATGGCACCCACAATCATCATAATTGGCTTGCTTTTTAGCGTATTTTCCACCGTTATTTTAAGCTATATCTCCATAGCCACTATGGTGGGCCCCTGGATTGCCCCAACTATCGTTCTTCTCGGCCATTTCTTGTTTATTCTGACCAGAAATAGCCTTAAAAAAACACGTAACATCATAGCTATCCAAGCCATAGGCGCGGGGGGAGGCATTATTGCAACGGGTATCGGCTTTGGATTCCCGACGCTTCATTTCCTCGATCCGCATGCCCTGCCGGCTCTCTTGGCCAACCCCGGGCAATTTTGCCTTTTTTTCGCCATTCTCTGCCTTGCAGCCGGCGGCTTTGGTTTATTGCTAGGCTCATACCTAACCAAACCTCTCGTAGATGAGCAACAGCAGCCGTTTCCCGTAAGCAGCCTTACCGTACAAGTTGCCACCTCGGACAGCTCCTCTCAAGAAGCTCGCATGCTGCTGGGTGGTATTGCTGGCACTACCATTTTGTGCGTCTTGCGCGATGGAATCGCCTCGTGCAGCGCTGTGCTCAAGAAGCATTACTACCTCTTCTCATCCTGGTTTGGCCATGAAATTTCTCTGGGCGTTGCCCCTACCCTCTGGGCTATCGGCTTTAGCGTAGGCCTATCATTCACCGTGCCACTCGTGATCGGCATGGTAGCAAAGTACCTCGTGGTGCTGCCCCTTTCGCAACATGCCTTGTATCTCCCTTTTCGTCTTTTTGACCCAATCGACGCAGAAACGTTCTCTATAGCCTTCTGCAGCGGTCTTGTTGCCTGTGAATTGCTACTCCAAGGGCCTGGGATGCTGAGGAAGCTTCTTACCAGTAAAAAACAAACATCACGCGCCGATCTGTGGGCAAAAGGCGCCGGCTTTTGCCATGCGGCTTACATGACCATGCGCACATCGTCAGTCTTCACGCTAGGCAGCTTGAGCGCGGTAACACTTGGATGCATTGGGCTGCTCACGTTTTACGGTTTTAGCATTTGGGCACAGATACTACTTCTATTGTTTACTGCGGTTGCCACCTACAGCATCTGCAGCATCAGCGGAAAAATTGGGATGGTGCCCTTCGGCCGCTTTTCAACCTTTATTGTGGTGCCGCTTTTGCTTATTTTCCGCCTCAACCCCCTCCAAACAACTATAGTCATCGTATTCTTCAACATTTGCGCTGCCGCAGCATCTGACCTACTTTTTGATATGAAAAGTGCCGATCTAGTCGGTATTGATCGGAAAAAAATGTACCACTACCAGTGGGTTGGCTTAATTGGTACCGCGGTCTGCGTTGGGTTCATTTTGTGGCTCCTGTTCACTAACCTTCAACTCGGCTCTGAAGCGCTTTTCGCTCAGCGTGGACGCGCAAAAGCGCTGCTACTACAATCATTGAATATGGACACGACTATTGTACTCATCGGCGTCTGCTTTGGGTGGCTCCTCAAACGCTTCAAAATCAACAGCACCATGGTTTTCGGTGGACTTGTTATGCCAAACGGGGTAACCATAGGCCTTGCCATAGGCAGCCTTGGTACATTACTCGTCAAAAAGCAGGAAAAACTGCAGCCGCTGTGCGCCGGCATCCTGGCAGCCGAGTCTTTGTGGATCATGGGTTCTATTTTGCTAGGAAAATAGGGTTTTTCCGCGAATTTCGCCACTTTTTGGCTTTTGACAACTAGAATGATCCGTTTATACTGATAAGAGTTAATTAGTAATTTATTTTCTGCATTTTCTCGCTAGAATTAGCAGGGGTGCAGGAAAAAAGTACCTGCTGTGCTTTTTGTTACAAGAGAGCAAGCTGGGGGGTACTTTTAGGGATCAAAAACGCCAGGAGGTCACGCATGATCACCACTCGTCTGCGCGTTAAAGAATTACTGAGAGAACGTCGATGGACCACCAAAGTGCTTGCAGAAAAGACAGGTCTTTCAGAAAGTTATTTAACGCACATTAAAAATGGTACTCGTCGTTGGAACGAAGACGCGCTTAAAAAGCTTGCGGCTGCGTTCGAACTGAGCCCTTATCAAATCCTTGAGGATTCAAAAGGAGCTACGGTTGCCACCGTTCCTGCGATGCAAGTTGCAGAGGATGTGCTTGAACAGGCACAAGAGCTTAACCTTAAGCTGAAGATTGTGCCCGTTGTCGGACAAATTCCGGCCCAGCCATCAGAATCGAACAACCGCTTGATGCAAATTTCCACCGGCTATCGCGACCAATTCGTGCCAGTTTTGGGTGAATTTGAGGAAAGCGCATCCATGTTCGCATTATGCGCAGAAGACAACGGTATGGCGCCCAACTTTGTTAAAGGCGACTACTTGGTTGTATGCCCTGGATTGTGGACCAATTCAGGCGACATCGTAGCCGTTGAGTATGGCGAAGAAGGCAACCAAACCCGCGCTATCATGCAAGTAAACTACATGGAAGACTTTATTGTGCTTGAATCAGTCAATCACAAGAAGTCCCCGCTTGCCCTGGTACGCGGCAAGGACCAGTTCCGCATTATCGGTAAGGTCATTTACCGATATCAAAAAATGCCATAATTTGGCGTCCTAATTGATAATTATACCAGTTCTGGTAGCATAGAGGCTGATTTTTACGGGTTCCGTTAACAATCAGCCTCTGATTGTTATCTCCCCCAGTCGTTTTTAAAAAAACCAAACATGTTCAGGGAGAACCATTCCTATGCTACGTTATGAAACACTGCTTCTTGGCAAAACCGAGATGACAGAAGACGATATTGCTATGCTTGAGCGCTCTTTTGATAAGATCGTTTCAGCAGCACAAGGCAAGCTTTCGTCATTCGATCGCTGGGGCAAATACCGCCTCGCATTCCCGGTAGAAAAGAACGTACAAGGCGTTTACATGCTTGTACGCTACCAAATCCCAACCAGCAGCGCTGCCACCTTGCTTAAGGAAATCAACACGTTCCTTAAGATTAAGTGCAACGAGTTGGTGATGCGTCATGTCAGCGTTCGCCTTAAGGCTAATGCGCCGGCAACCTACAACAAGCCAGAAGCTATGGACGTTGTACGCTCCGGTTCTGTCGATGCCTTCATTAAGGACAACAAAATCGATAGCCTGCTGAGCAGCGTCGATACGGCAGAAGACTCATCAAACGAAACCGTCAACTAATCTTTGCTGTTGGGAATTATTATGTCACGCAATAAACTTAAAATTAGCTCTCGCCTGTTGAAGAAAAAAGTACGCAAACAAGCGTATTTGAATCCTAAACATTGCCGCTTCTGTGGTAACAAAGACCTGGAACTCAGCCTGGATTACAAGAACATTAACCTGCTCAGAAACTTCCTTACCGAACGCAGCAAGATTCTGCCTTCACGCGTATCTGGTAACTGCAGTTTCCATCAACGTGCACTTTCACAAGAAATCAAAACAGCTCGCGCTATTGCGCTTCTGCCATTCTGTGCGCTGCAAGGGTAACGTAATCCTATGAGTTTCAAACAACGTTTAGACATCAGAAATATCGCTATCATCGCGCACGTTGACCATGGCAAAACAACCCTGGTCGACCAGTTGCTCAAACAATCCGGCACCCTGGGCAAAGACGGCGACGCCGTTGAGCGCGTCATGGACTCCGGTGATCTTGAGCGCGAACGCGGGATTACTATTCTTGCAAAAAACACCGCCATCACCCTGCCTGAGGCCAAAATCAACATCGTTGACACCCCTGGCCACATGGACTTTGGTGGCGAAGTAGAGCGAACCTTGCAAATGGTTGAAGGCTTCCTCCTGTTGGTTGATGCTGCTGAAGGACCACTGCCAGGCACCCGCTTTGTACTGCAAAAAGCACTCCAGCTTGACCTCAAACCGATCGTTGTAATTAACAAGATCGACCGAAAAGACGCTGACATCGCACGCACTGAGGAAATGGTGCATGACCTCTTCTTGGATCTGGCAACGCACGAAGAGCAATTGGACTTCCCTGTCCTGTACGGCTCTTCCCGCGGTGGCTACATGTCCACGGAGCCGACCAAGATGGAAGGCACCATGCAGCCGCTGTTTGATGCAATCCTCAAGCACATTCCAGTGCCAAAAGAAGAAACAACTGATTTGCAGCTTCTGATCACGAATTTGGACTACTCCGACTTCTTGGGCCGCATCGCTATCGGTCGTATTTTCTCTGGTAGCATCGATCTGAGCAAGAACGTTATTGCCTGCAAAGGCGATAAGGTTGGCAAGCCATGCCGCGTCACCAAGCTGTACCGCTTTGAAGGTGTTCGTCGCGTCGAAGTTGAATCAGCAGAATTTGGCGACATCATTGCATTGGCAGGAGTTGAGGAAGACATCGCAATTGGTACTACTCTATGCGATGTAGAAAAACCACAGCCACTGCCGTACATCGAAGTCGATGAGCCAACCTTGTCCATTTACTTCTCGGTCAACAATTCACCCTTTGGCGGTCGTGAAGGCAAGCTCCTGACCTCCCGTCAAATTCGTGACCGTTTGCAGCGTGAAATCAAAGTCAACCTTGCTCTACGTGTGGAAGACACCGACTCGCCAGAAACCTTTAAGGTATCCGGTCGTGGTCAGTTGCACCTAGGCATTTTGGTTGAGACTATGCGCCGCGAAGGTTTTGAAGTACAACTGTCAGCACCTGAAGTGATTTACAAAGATGTTAATGGCGAAAAGCACGAACCATATGAGCTTTTGACCCTTGACATTGACGAAGATCATCAAGGCGTGATCATGGAAAATCTGGGTAAGCGCCGCGCGCTGCTACAGAACATGATTCACCATGGCAATGGCAAAGTACGTCTGGAATTCAAAATTCCAGCACGTGGTTTGCTCGGCTTCCGCGGTCAATTCTTGACCGACACCCGTGGCACAGGGCTGATGAGTCACCGTTTTATGGGCTATGAACCGTTTGCCGGCGATATTCCAAGCCGTACCAAAGGTGCGTTGATTTCCATGGAACAAGGCAAAACCACCGGGTATGCGCTGGATGCACTGCAGCCACGCGGTATCCTGTTCGTTGGCCCTACGGTTGAAGTCTATGAGGGCATGATCATTGGCGAACACAGCCGTGATAATGACCTGGACGTCAACCCAACCAAAGAAAAGAAGCTCACCAACATGCGTGCTTCTGGCTCAGACGATGCTATTAAATTGGCACCGCCTCGCGCCATGAACCTGGAAACAGCGCTGGACTGGATTAACCGTGACGAATTGATTGAAGTAACACCTGAGTCTATTCGCTTGCGCAAACGCGGCCTGCGTGCTTGCGATCGCAAGAAGTACGAATAATCTATTCAGTTACTTGAGCAAATAAGAAAGGCCCTCGGCAGTAATGCCGGGGGCTTTTTCATGACGTCTTGCTGCTTGCCTGCTCGGCATTTCATGGTAGAATTGCATCCCCGCATAACAACATTGATTCTTCTTCACGAGGTTTTCCATGAAAAATATACCTGGGGTTTTACTGACCCTGTTACTGTGCTCAATACTAACACCGCTTCAAGCCGCTGATGATATGCCTGCGGCATTTGATCTAATAAGTTCAGCACAAAATTTACTAGCTCTTGTCAGTGACCAAACTCTTCCAACTGATCAAACTAAGCTAACAGCCGCTCTAACCCTCTACAATATATCTCTCAAGCAATTTTCATCAAACCCAGCCGATTACGCAGAGGGACTTGAAAAAGACCTGTTGCAAAGGGCCGTTCGCCAAGTTATGGAGCATCCGGTATGTGCGGAGTGTGCGCTGTATAAAAAGCTCAGCAGTCTGCGGTCTATGTCACGATTTTCGCTGGCAGTTTGGCTGGTGGCGGGGATGACTTTGATAAGCAACCCTTACTATGAAGCCCACCTCGCAGAACTTAGGTGCAGCCAAGCATTCAGAACTTTGATGAATCAAACCATAAGCCTGAATGCAGCTATACTGAAACTATACCAGCCCTCAAATGATGATGTAGAAGAAACCCCAACTGGCCCAGCAGGCGGCGAAGCTCAAACGTGGGTTTCTACTTTATACAATTCGTTATCTAACCTACAAGACATTGCAAACAGCGTCTTGCG